>JBBREY010000031.1:0-27842 GCA_038225275.1 Chitinophagales bacterium
GGAGGAATCGTGTAGCGTATTCCGGGAATTTCTTTTAAAAGTTCAACAACTTTATCTCTTCGCACTTTAAATTTTGACACCATTTCTTTAGTTGGTGCATGGTCGCCTGTAAGCGCTGCAATAGCTGCCCGTTGGGTAATAGAACAAGTAGCGCTTGTAAATTGACCTTGTAATTTATCGCAGGCTTTGGTAATTATTGTTGATGCTGCTAAATATCCCAATCTCCAACCAGTCATTGCATAACCTTTGCTTAACCCGTTTATCACCACCACCCTGTCTTTTAAATAATCGAACTGAGCAATACTTTCATGTTTTCCATTGTAATTTATAAACTCATAAATTTCATCACTCAATATAATTATGTTAGGATATTTTTTAAAAACTCCTGCAAGTGCTTCAAGTTCATCTTTTGTATATACCGCTCCCGTAGGGTTGCAGGGAGACGAAAACATAAACAGTTTCGTTTTATCCGTTATAGCATCTTCAAGATCTGATGCGTTTATTTTGAATTCATTTTCAACTCTTGTAGGTACAAATTTTACTGTACCGCCGGCAAGCTTTACGATTTCACTGTAAGTAACCCAATAAGGTGTTGGTATTATAACTTCATCATCTTTATCAACCAATGCAAGAACCACATTAGCGATGCTCTGTTTTGCACCGGTACTAATAACAATATTTTCCGGCTTATACTCTAAATTGTTATCTCTTTTTAATTTGGTGCAAACTGCCTCTCTAACATCTAAATAACCTGCTACAGGAGTATAGTGACTATAATTATCGTCTATCGCTTTTTTTGCTGCGTCTTTAATATGTATGGGTGTATCAAAATCGGGTTCACCTAAACTCAAGTCGGTAATATCAATTCCATTAGCTCTTAACTCACGACCAAGTTTTGCCATTTTTAATGTTTCGGGTTCATTAAATCGTTCCAAAAGAGATGACAGCTGCATATCGTTGTTAAATGTTGAGTTACAAAAGTATAGTTATTTGTTTAAGCAATTTTTAAAAATTCCAATTCGTTATTTGGGTTGTTATTTCAAAATTTTATGTGCAAATAAATGTACTTTCTGGTAAATAATTAATTAAGATCTCGCAGAAAAATAGACTAAATTTTTTGCTTTCTGGTTAGAAATTTCCAATACTTTTCTTTAATAATTTTAATAAAAAACACGTAAATCCATCTTTGCCTTTTTCCCCTATCTTTGCACACTTGTAAAAAATTAACATAGCTTATTATTAAAGTATTTTAACATGAAACTGAAAGGTTTAGTTTGGTTCTTCACCATTGCACTAATTTTAATATCTCTTTGGGAACTCTCTTACACTTGGGTGGTGCACAACTACGAAGGAAATGTAAAGGAATTGGCTACACGCCTCGTAAAAAACCAGACAGCCGGCATGAATGCTGATGATAAAGCAAATATTATCAAAGCAAAAACGCAGCATATTTTAGACAGTACTAAAGAAAAGGAAATTTACCCGATAGTTGGTACTACCTACCAAAAATGTAAAGAGTATGAGCTAAACCTTGGTCTTGATCTGCAAGGTGGAATGAGCGTAACAATGGATGTGAGCCTGCAAGGTTTATTAAAATCATTAAGCAATAATCCAAAAGATCCTGCTTTATTGAAAGCACTTCAAACTGCCAATGCTCAGAAAGTAAACAGCGATGCAAATTTTGTAGATCTTTTCAGCAAAGCATACATTGCACAAAATGGCGAAGGCAAACTTGCAACGTTATTTTCTGGTCCAAACAAAGATGTAAAGCCAGGCGATAATGACAATACCGTTACCACAAAAATTAAAGAAATAGGTAGAGGAGCAATTGCGCAGACTTACAAAATCTTACAAAAGCGTATCGATAAGTTTGGTGTTGCACAACCTAATATTAACCTGGACGAAAATAAGGGGGTAATTAATGTTGAACTCGCAGGTATTACAAATCCGGAGAGAGTTCGCAAGTTTCTTCAGTCGTCTGCAAACCTTCAGTTTTGGAGTGTTGTATTATTAAGAGACCAGGAATTTCAAAAATTATTTACAGATGCTGATAAAGGATTAGCTCAATATTTAAAAGGTACTGATACCACTAAATTAAGCGACTCCGCCAAAGCAAATAGAGATTCTGCCGCAACTGGCATAATTGGTTCTATTATGCAGTTTCCTGTAGATCCCAAGAACGGCCAATTATATGAGACCCCTTATATAGGAATGGTTTCATACAAAGACACTTCCTTACTTAACTCTTATTTTGCTAACCCTGCATTTAGCAGTCTTTTAGGAAGCAATGTAAAGTTGATGTATGGCATAGAACAAAAATCTAAAACAGGCTCTTTCTTTGAAGTATATGCTGTTGAAAAAGTTAATGGCTTGGATAAGGCACCATTAGAAGGTGATGGTGTTGCTGAGAGTAGCCAAGGTTATGATGAAAAAGGAATGCCTTCTATCAAAATGCAAATGACGCCAACAGGCTCAAGAACATGGGCAAATCTTACAGAAAAAAATAATGGCCGTTATGTTGCTATTTCATTGGATGATATAGTTTATTCTTCCCCAAGAGTAAATGGTAAAATTGAAGGTGGCAATACAGAAATATCTGGAAACTTTACGGTGGAAGCCGCGCAGGATTTATCGAACGTTTTAAAGTCAGGTAAACTAGATGCACCGGCAAAAATTGTCCAGGAGCAGGTTGTTGGTGCTACCATAGGGCAAGAAGGTTTAATTGGCGGTAGAAATGCCTTTTTAATAGCATTTGCAGTAATATTTATTCTAATGTTAGTGTATTACAATACGGGTGGCTGGGTTGCAAACATTGCACTTATATTAAACCTGTTATTTACAATTGGTGTCTTGGCAATGTTTGGTTTTACGCTTACTGCTGCAGGTATTGCAGGTTTGGTTCTTACCATCGGCTTAGCGGTAGATACCAACGTTATTATCTTTGAAAGAATAAAAGAAGAACTTACAAAAGGTAAATCTTATCCTGCGGCAATCAACGAAGGATACCGTCGGTCTCTTGCGCCTGTATTAGATGCACATATAACCTCTTTTCTTACGGCTGCAATCTTATTCTTTTTTGGCCTTGGTCCGGTATTAGGTTTTGCAACTACTCAGATGATTGGTATTTCCTTATCCCTCTTCTGCGGTATTTTAGTGTCAAGATTAATTACAGATTTGCGTACCAACAAAAACCACCACTTTAATTATTTTACAAATATTTCCCGTAAAATATTTCAACATGCGAATTATAAATTTATTGAAAAAAGAAAAATTGCATACGTAATATCTGCTGTGGTATTATCTCTTGGTGTTGCGTCTTTTTTCCATGGTTTTAATGAAGGTGTTGAATTTAAAGGTGGCAGAAGTTACACCGTGCAATTTGACAAGCCTTTAAAAAATTCAGATATTCAAGATGATTTGGCAAAATCATTTAATGGCGAATTTCCGGTGATAAAAACTGTGGGAGACAGCCGACATTTAAATATTACAACATCTTATTTAATAGGTCAGGAAAATGTTGATTCATTGGTTAAAACAAAACTATTTGATGGACTTAAAAAAGTGTTACCTGCGGGTTTAACTTATGAGCAGTTTGCAAAAACAAATATCCAGAGTTACTCGACTGTACAACCATCTATTTCAGATGATTTGAAGCGTGGTGCAATCAAAGCAACAATTTTTGCGATGCTAGCTATCTTCATTTATATTTTTATACGCTTCCGTGATTGGAGGTATTCAGCCGGTACAATTGTTACTTTAATACACGATGTATTAGTTACATTGGCAGTATTCTCTTTCTTAAAAGATATCGTTCCTTTCCCTTTAGAAATAGACCAGCACTTTATTGCAGCGGTACTTACCGTTATTGGTTTTTCAATGAATGATACAGTAATTGTATTTGACAGAATTCGTGAATATAGCAGAGATATGAAAGGCGATAACAAGACAAATATTATTAACCGTGCTATCAATGATACACTAAGCCGTACAATTATGACATCGCTTACGGTGTTCTTAACGTTGCTTATCCTATTCATCTTTGGTGGTGAGGTTACAAAAGGATTTGCATTTGCGATGATGATAGGTGTTATTACCGGAACATACTCTTCTATTTTTGTAGGAGCGCCAATTTTAATAGATTTTGCAAAAGATAAACCATTGGGTGCGGCAGCAGAAGTTGTAACAAAAAAGAAAGTAAAAGCACCTGAGCTTTAATCTAAACAACAAAAAAATCCGCTGGAATTCAGCGGATTTTTTTTACACTTTTCTAAAATAATTTTCATCATAAACCAATCTCAGGCGCTTTTATTTAAACAGCGAAACTAGTTCCGCAGCCGCATGTGCTACTTGCGTTTGGGTTTTTAAAAGTAAACCCTCTTGAATTTAACCCACCCTCCCATTCTATCTCCATACCAAATAAATAAATACTTTGTGAGTTGTCAATGACAAAATTCACGCCATCTTTTTCATAAATAGCGTCATTGTCTTTTTTCGTATCAAAGTCAAGCACGTAAGTCATACCGCTGCAACCACCGCCTTTTACGCCAACACGTAATATTTTGCCATGTTCAAAATTTGGTTCTGTCATCAAACGTTTTACTTCGCTTACAGCCGCTTCGGTTAAATTAATAGGATTTTTTATAATTGGTTCCATATAATACTTGTTTAAGAACAAAATTACGATTTCTAAAAAAAAGAGTATCACAAAAATGACATAAGATGAAACTTTAATTTTAAAACAAAAATCCCCTCGGCGTAAACCGAAGGGATAATATTTTATAAAGAAGAATTTTACTCAGCAGTTTCTGCAGCAGGAGCAGCAGTTGGAGCTGTTTTCTTACCGAAACGCTTATTAAATTTATCAATACGACCTGCAGTATCTACCAAAACATTCTTACCTGTATAAAATGGGTGCGATGTATTTGAGATCTCTAATTTAATAACAGGATATTCTTTACCATCTTCTTCAAATACTACAGTTTCACTTGTTACAGCAGTAGATTTGCTTAAAAATGTTGTACCGTTACTCATGTCTTTAAAAACTACCATTCTGTAGCCTTTTGGGTGCAAGTCTTTTTTCATATTATTTTTTTTGATGCATGGATTTTGCCATGCTTTGTTATTTTAATGTGCAAAAGTAAGGTTTTAAGCTTAAAATAAAGCAGTTGCTATTAGCTTAAAATATTGCCGCTACTATTTCATATTCACAAACTGCAAAGCCAAACCGGTATCCCAGCCTTTACTTGCCTGAATGACTTCCTGCAAATCGTCGATTTTTTTACCTGTTACTCTAATAATATCATCCATAATAGCTGCCTGCACTTTTAGTCCACTGTCCTTAATTAACTTAACTATCTTTTTTGCATCCTCTTGCTTAAGACCGTTTCTCACAATTACTTCCTGCTTTGTGATCTTGCCACTAGGAAAAGCTTCTTTGCTAAAATCATAAATCTCTGCAGCTAAACCTTGCTTGATACTTTTGCTTATCAGTACATCCTTTATCTGGTCAAGTTTCATTTCGCTGTCTGCCTCCAAGATTAGTTTAAAATCTTTTTTATTCAAATCAATCACCACATGTGATCCTTTAAAATCAAAACGGTTTTTAACTTCCTTGCTTACAACGTTAATTGCATTATCAAGTGTTTGAAGATCTACTTTGCTAGCTATATCGAATGATGGCATAATTATTTTATTTGTGTAAAGATAACAATGCAATCTTAATTAGTCTTAATTCGGTTCTGCTCATCTCCCGCTCCGCCGGATTTTCTTTGTTGAATTTTTAAAGGCTTTCCAAATCTGTAGCTAAACGTAATTCCAACATTCCTGCTATCTCTTATCTGTGTAAATGCAGCTAAGGTATTTTGAATATTCACAACGCCTTTCTGTCTACTTGAGTAAAAGACATCTGCTACATTTAATTTTAGACTGCCTTTGTTTTTTAAAATTTGCTTGGAAACCCCTGTGCTTACTTGATTCATTGCTGCAATTTCAAATTGGCCTCTCTTCATTTTAGAACGGTAAAATCCCGAAAGTTCTGCACTCCATCCTTTTTTAAATGAGAATTGGTTATTTATGTTAGCAGAAAATCCTGTTCCGGAAGTCTGTAAATCGAAACCATATAGCTGAGAGTTAACTTTATTGTAATTGAATTCAGCATAAGGCATCATCGTCCACCATTTTGTAGGCTTTATTTCAGCATTTAATGAAAGCGAAACATCATCTATGCTTCCATAATTATTTTGCTTAACGATGGTGGCAAAGCCCGCCTGTTCAAAATATTCGTTGAACATATCTTTGCTGTGTGTGTAATTAAAAGTAGAGGTTAAAAATTTATTATAAGTGTGTGAGAGTTCAAGCACGTTTGCGTACATTGGTTTCAAAAAAGGATTGCCCGCTTCGTATGTATATTTATCTATAAAGAAAATAAATGGATTCAAACTTTCATAATCGGGACGGGAAATTCTTCTGCCATAAGAAAAACTAAATTGGTTTTTATCGTTTAATTTATAGCCCGCAAACAGAGTAGGAAATAGGCCGGTATAACTTTTTTTGAAGCCTGAATCGGGTTTAATAGGATTGCCAAATTGGTTACCGGTATAATTGGTATTTTCCAAACGAAGACCTGTTTGCAAACTCCACTTTTTAAACTCTTTGCTAAAATTCAGGTATCCTGCATTAATATTTTCCTTGTATTTAAATTGATTTGTTTTTTCATTATCAACGATAGCTGCACCACTAACTACATTAAAATAATCAGCAACATTATCTGTATTTACAAAACTAGTTTTAAGACCTGTTTCCATTTTTAAACCCGATTTAAATGGGTGAACATAATCAACTTTTGCACTGTAAACTTTAATTTTTGCTGGCAATAAAGAAGTGAGGACGTCAGACGATTGCTTAACCCAAGCCGGCGTATAATTATCTGACTGAAAATATTGTTCGTGCATAGCTTTATACTCTAAAGCGTCCACATCTACAGTGAGTTCTCTGCCTGCACTGTCAAAGACATGACGCAAGTTTAAATTAAGCCCTGCATTTTTCCATTTTTCATTATCTGTGTTGTTGGAACTTAAAATAGAATTGATAATTCCATCTCCATTTTTTAAATAACTTATATTGGTACCATCCTGTGCTGACGGGCTTATTGATCCATTAAACAGTATACCAAATGTTGTCTTTTTAGTTGCGTAAAAATCGACCCCTATTTTAGTATTGTTGTTATTGTTATTTCTGATAAATGTTGCTGTCTGGTCAAAAATTGCATTTAGTTTTGAATTTGCATCATAGTATTTTCTGTTTATATCCAGCTGCTGAAAATTCTTTCTGTGATTGACACCAAAAGTAGAAAAAACGTTGAACTTACCATTTTTGTAGTTAAGGTTTACAGTATTTAATGACCTTAAATACTTACCAATAGCCAGCGTATTTTTTATACTGCCGTTAAAGCCCTTTTGTTTATTTCTTTTTGTTTTTATGTTAATTACGCCTGAGTTGCCGGCTGCATCATATTTAGAAGATGGGTTCGGCATAAGTTCTATCTGCTCCAAATTTGCGGCAGGCATGGCTTGCAAATAATTTGCAAGATCCTGGCCACCCATGTATGTTTGTTTCCCATCAATGAGGATGATTACTCCCTGTTTGCCTTTCAGGCTTATTACTCCGTCTTTATCTACAGAAACCCCGGGAGACTTTTCCAAAACTTCCATTGCTGTACTACCTGCGCTCGTAATAGAAGCGTCAACATTTATAATGGTCTTGTCTAGTTTACGTTCAATGAAGGCCTTTTTTGCTACCACCGAAACGTTATCCAGGACTTTTTCACTCGGACTAATAGTTATATTATTTAATACCGCAACATTATTTGCAAATACTACAAAATTATTGGAAAATGCTTTTTGATATCCTACCGCTGTAACAGAAATGAAAAAATTTCCACCACTTTTATTTTCAATCAAAAAATTTCCTCCGGCATCTGTTGCCACTGTTTTAACGAGAGAAGAATCCTTTGTGTTTAATAGAGAAATTGTGGCTGCGATTACTGATTTTAAATTTGTATCAATTATTTTTCCTTTTACAGCGGTTTGGGCTTGGGCAAGTATGCCATTTAATACTAGCGCTAAAATTAAAATTACTTGTTTCATTTTTATTTGATTTAGTTCTTTAGTTTGTTAAATACTAAACAAAGCTATGTACTTTGTATTACATAGTACATTGTTTAGTATTGAACGGTCTTAAAAAAGGATGACCGGCAGTTTGCAGCTGCCGGTCAGTAAAAATTAAAAAAACTATTATTTTATTTTTTGAATTTGATTTTTGCGAAAATAATTAAACCAATCCCACTAATTATGAGCATTATGGCTATTTCCTGAGCTTGAGAAAATGTAAAATTTGAAATGCTGTATGATTTATTAACTCTAACTAATTCAATTAAAAAGCGTTCTATGCCGTTAAGTATTAAATAAATACCAAACATAACAAAGGGTGTAGTAATTTTTTTCCTAATACTCCACAGTAATAAAAAGAGAAGGGTGCATAATATTGTCTCATAGAATGAGGTTGGAAAAACCGGTTGTGGCAACACACTATAATGATCATCGGTAACGCCGGGTATGGGGATACCATCGTTGTTTACGTTCTGCGGGAAACTGTATGCAAAAAACCATTTTGGAAGAAATGATACACCTTTAATTGACTTATGTGGTACGTCTGAAAGCGTTGTATAAATTCGGTCAGTAACGAAAACACTTTTACCGCTTTTATCAACAACCTTCCCTTCAAGATAATAGGTAGAATTATTTTGAATTGTTTTTTCAAAATCCTCAGGTGCAGCAAGTGATAAGTTTCCATATGAATCACTTTTGTAAGCACTATTAGCAACGCCCCAATCACCGTCGCCTGCTACCTGGCAGCCTATCCGACCGACTGCATAAGCAATCATTAAACATGGTGCTGCAGCATCTACAAGGTGCTTTATTTTTATTCCTTTTTTATAGGCGAACCAGCAAACGGCTATTGCTGCTAAAATAAGACCCCCATAAAAGGTGAGACCACTTACAGAAAATAATTTTCCTATTGGATCGGCCAAAAACTCATCCCAATGCTCAAAATTATCAAACAACTTTGCCCCTAAAATTCCGAAAATAAGCGAAATGATAATTAAATCTCCTACTCTATCATGTGGCCAAATTCTTACAGACCTGCGTTCTGGAGTTTTTAATTGTTGCTTGTTCTTATCGTACCATTTAATTCCAACTAAAATAAGAGCCATTAAAATACCCCCTATTATATTTCCATTCAAAGAAAAAATATACTCTTGGGTACTTATCTCAGGAGCTTTATTTAGCAAAAGCCCTAACAATTTTGAGCCAAAAATAAAACCTACAATTCCATTAAAAACAAGGTCAAAAATAGAAGCTGGCTTTCCAACAACAATGGTTTCTTCCGAGGGCTGTAATAAACCAAGTTTTTCTTTACGTTTAAGCTCAGCACTAAGTACAATTGCAGCTGTTACAAAAGACATAGCAACCATTAACCCAAAAGTGTTCAGTATTTTTAGGCTACTCCATTCAACACCAAACCAATCTTTGAAAACATAATATAAATTCGGGTACATGGGCTTACATTTTTATGTAGTGTTGCAATATAATAAAAGTCACCGTGCATTGACTAATCCACTACCATACAAATTAAATGGCAACGGATCACCAATAAACGATGACTCATTTTTATTTCTGAAAAATTAATTACAATGGATATCAAATGCGCCTTTTAAATTATCGGCTATCATTTGAGCACTTCTTCCTTCAATCATGTGACGCTCTATCATATGCACTAACTGACCATCTTTGAATAAAGCAATTGCCGGCGAACTTGGTGGATAAGGCATTAGATGTTTGCGGATTTCATTCACTGCTTCAACATCAAAACCTGCGAAGCTTGTTTTAATATTATCAGGCTTTTTTGCAGCAGTATTTACTGCCATTAAAACACCCGGCCTTGCAGTACCTGCGCTACAACCACAAACTGAATTTATAACTACAAGTGAAGTTCCCTTTTCTGAAAGGGTATTATTAACGTCTGCAGCGGTAAGCATTTCAGAAAAACCATTTTCTGTAAGCTCTTCTTTCATTGGTATTACTATTTCTTCTGGATACATATTTATTAAAATTTAGAATGCAAAATTACATGCTAAAATCTAAATGTCAGTATGAAAATATTACAGAATAAATTTTAGCAGAATGCCATAGTGGCACTTTAATAATTAATTGAATGACATTTAGGCGTAAACTATCGAATGGAATGTATTTTGAACATTTAACTGAGATAAAAAATTCTAAATCTTAAAAATAAAATTATGTCATACGTAAAAATGAACAACAATTACAAGTCAATCGATGGGTTTATGAAAGAAATTTTTAATGAATTTCCATCCGCAGTTAGCAAAGCTGTGAGAGAAGATGTTTTGCATTATCCACCGGTAAATATTATTGATAAGGCGGCAGTTTATTCTGTGGAGCTTTCGGTGCCAGGATACATTAAAGAAGATTTCAGTATTAAGCTTGATAACAATGTACTTACAGTAAGCACAGATAAAAAAGCGGAGCCAGTAATAGAAAATGAAAAACTAATTCGCACAGAATTTGGTTTAAAATCATTTAAAAGAAGTTTTACTTTAAATGAAAAGATTGATACAGAAAATATAGCTGCTCGTTACGAAAACGGCATTCTTAAAATCGAACTTCCTAAAAAGGAAAGCTTTAATACTGGCGCAAAAGACATTAATATTTTGTAAAAAATAGTTTTGATTAATTGAAGGTTGTGAAATAAAAAAACTCCACATTAATTTGTGGAGTTTTTTTTCTAATATATTGTTATTAATTATATCCCAGTATCTTCAACATACTTTGGCTTGTCTGTTCCTTTGCATACACCCATTCAATTAGCTTTCCATTTTTATCTCTTTCAATAATGATATGTTTAGGAGAAGGAATTAAACAATGCTTTATGCCCCCATAACCGCTTATCTGATCTTGATAAGCGCCCGTATGAAAAAAACCAACATATAAAGGTTCTTTGTTGCTTTCAATATCGTCTTCATTAGTCGTTTTTACTTTAGGTAAAAACACTTCGTTTATATGCTCTTCACTATCGTAATAGTCATGCCCATCGCAGGTTATACCACCCAATACTACACGCTGGTATTCATTTTTCCATTTATTTATTGGTAGCATCAAAAACTTTTCACCAATGCCCCAAGTATCGGGTAAAGTAGTTATGAAAGATGAATCAATCATATACCAAGTCTCCCTATCATTCTGCACTTTCTCACCTATCACACTGTAAATATGTGCCATGCTCTCTCCTACAGTAAAACTTCCAAATTCTGTGTAAATATTTGGCATTTGTACCTTTGCTTTTTTACAAGCAGCCTTTATATTTCCAACAATTTCATTGATCATGAACTGGTAATCGTAATCAAACCCTAATGAATGTTTAATAGGAAAACCTCCACCAATATTTATTGAATCTAGTTCCGGACAAATCTTCTTTAACTGGCAATACAACGTTATACTTTTTTGCAATTCACTCCAGTAATAAATATCATCTTTTATACCCTTGTTTAAAAAAATATGCAGCATTTTTAATTGGAACTTATCTTCATATCCTTCTATTTCATCTACATAAAAACCTAGAACATCTTTCGCCTTCATACCTAAACGGGATGTGTAAAAAGGAAAGCTTGGTTCCTCCTCTGCAGCAATCCGAATTCCTAATTGAAATGGCTTCCCAGTGCGAATATTACGCTTATACATGTTTAATTCTTCCTTGTTATCCAACACGGGAATTACATTTTTAAAACCGTCATTTATCAGTTTAGCAATACGGCTTGTATAATTTTTTTGTTTAAACCCGTTGCAAATAATATTGATATCCTTTGTGATTTTTCTCTTTTTATACAATGCATTTATGATGTCAATATCATAAGCATAAGAAGTTTCTAAATGAATATTATGTTTTAATGTTTCTTCTACAATAAAACTAAAATGAGAACTTTTAGTACAGTAGCAATAATTATATTGGCCTTCGTATTTATGCTTTTTAAAAGCATTGGCAAACATCGTTTTTGCTTTGTTTATCTGCATACCTATTTTTGGTAAATAGGACAATTTAAGGGGCGTACCATATTTGTCGATCAATGCTTTTATATCAACATCATTATATTGTAGATGGTTATCATGCAGCTTAAATCCTTCTTGTGGAAAATTAAAAGTTTGCTGGACTAAGCTGTCGTAAGAATTATTCATTGGCTAAAATGGTACTGTTGTTAAGAATTTTGCTGCGCAAATATATTTAATAGTGGTGGTTATATATTTATTAATAATGTAAATAATATATAGATCAATTTTTCTTGTTGAAATGCTTAATAACTTTTATCAGCAATATTGTGAGAAGTACTGCAAATGCAAACATGAGGATAATTACTGCAAGGGCAGACCCAGAAATTTCCATTTTTTAATTATTTACAAATAAAAAACCGTTCAAATAAGGAACGGTTTTTTATACACACTTTTTAAAAATCTATAAACTTATTTTACTGAAAGAACCAATGCTTTAAATGCTTCAGGCTCGTTCATTGCAAGATCAGCTAACACTTTACGATTAAGATCTATACTTTTTTCAGATAATTTATGAATGAATTCGCTATAAGTAATTCCTTCTGCTCTTACTGCAGCATTAATACGTGCAATCCATAAAGTACGGTACTCACGCTTTTTTAATTTGCGCCCTACATAGCTATATGTAAGACCTTTCTCCATTACGTTTTTAGCAACGGTATATACATTTTTACGTTTACCGTAGTATCCTTTTGCTGCTTTTAAAATTCTCTTTCTGCGGGCTCTACTGGCTACAGAGTTTACTGAACGTGGCATATTTAATTTTTTTTAAAGTTTTAATTATATTGTAATAGCATTTCGCTAGTACAAAGGGTACATTATTTCAATCCAAGCAATCTTCTTACAAAATACATTTGTGTAGAATCTACCATACCATCTTTACGCATACCACGCTTGCGCTTAGTAGACTTTTTTGTAAGAATGTGACGTTTGAAAGGTTTTTGGAAAACGATTTTTCCTGTACCGGTAACTTTAAAGCGCTTTTTTGCGCTGCTGTTTGTTTTTACCTTTGGCATTATATAACTTATTGATGTTACTCCCTGCTGGCGCCCCAAAATGATGGGAACTTATGGAGCCGTGTGGGAAATGTCTAAAAAGATTTCTCTTTTCGGAGCGCAAAAATAGGGATTTTTAACCAGAATATTTCTACAAGCAGTAACTATTTCACAATCATAGGTGATAGACTTTCAGTATGTGTAAGCAATGCCTTACTCCCCCATCCCATCTTCTCCATCCGTACCGCTACTGTTTTTCAACAAATCATTTAATAATGACAACTCTGCGGCAGAAAAATACTTCCACTTACCGGGTTCAATTCCTTTTAAAGTAAAGTTCATTATACGCACTCTTTTAAGCGAAGTAACCTTAAAGCCTAATGTTTCGCACATGCGACGTATCTGTCTGTTTAAACCTTGTTTTAAAATAATACGGAAGCGAGCGTCGCCTTCCTGTTTTACGAAACAGGGCTTTGTGGTAGTATTTAAAATTCTAACTCCATTACGCATCGCATTTATAAACTCATGATTTATCTTTTTATCGATAGTTACCATATATTCTTTTTCGTGACCATTACCTGCACGCAGTATTTTATTTACAATATCGCCGTCATTTGTAAGAAATATTAATCCTTCAGAAAGCTTATCCAATCTACCTATAGGAAAGATGCGTGTTTTATGGTTGACAAAATCAACGATATTAGTTTTATCACTTTGGTCAGTCGTGCAGGTTACGCCTTTGGGCTTATTAAGCATTATGTAAACAGGCGCAGCTTTCTTTTTTAAATTTTCACCGTCAACTTTTACAACGTCGCCCGGCTTTACTCTGTTACCTTTATCAGCATCTTTGCCGTTAATGGTTACACGGCATTCTTCAATATATTTATCAGCCTCCCGCCTACTACAAAAACCTGTATCGCTAATGTATTTATTTAAACTAATCTCCATCCATTAAATTTATCTAATTAAAAAAGGTTGTCCAATTTACAGACAACCTTTTCAGAAATTAATTAATAATATGATTACTCCGTTGCCGAAGTTTCTTCCGCAATAACCGGTGTTGTTTGTTCTGCAGCAGCAGTTTCAGCGGGTTTTTCTTTGTGAAGTTTACCCAACTCATTACCCGACTTCTTCTTAATAATTCTTGGCGCAAGCATAACCTGCATACGCTTACCTTCTAACTTAGGCAAACCTTCCAACGCACTCACATCTTTTAAAGCATCTGCAAATTTCAAAAGCAATAACTCCCCTCTTTCTTTAAACATGATTGCACGACCCTTAAACTGAACATGAGCTTTCACTTTATTACCATCCTCCAAAAACTTTTCAGCATGTTTTACTTTAAAATCAAAATCATGATCATCCGTATTTGGTGTAAAACGAATCTCCTTTACCTCGCTGGTTTTGGACTTCGCCTTCATTTCTTTTTTCTTCTTCTTTTCCTCGTACAAAAATTTATTGTAGTCTATAATTCTACAAACGGGAGGCGTTGCGCCCGGAGAAATTTCAACAAGATCTAAAGATTGTTCTTTTGCAAACCCGCTTGCTTCTGAAATGGAATAAATACCAGGAGTTATATTTTCACCTACCAAACGAACTTGCATGGCTTTAATTAGGTGATTCGTACGATGTTCCTGTTGTTGTTCTTTTTTAAACCGAGGATTAAACGCTCCCCGGGGCGGTCTTGGAGGAAATGCCATTTTAAATATTCTGCAAAAAGTTACCGGCAGTGTGGCGCTTTTTACAAATGTTTATTTGTTTAATGATTAATCTGCCTTTAAAATATAAAATTACAAAATTATTCAGCTCTGCGCTCTTTTATTTCTGCAGAAATTTCGTTTATAAATTCCTCAAGATTTTTAATACCCTGGTCGCCTTTGCCTTGTTTGCGAACTGCAACAGCATTTGCCTCAATTTCTTTTTCCCCAAAAACAAGCATATACGGTACTCTTGCAAGTTCTGTATCACGTATTTTTTTACCTATTTTTTCATTTCTGTCATCAATCTCAGCTCTTATACCTGCAGCGTTTAATTTTTGAAGAACTGCCAACCCATACTCCATAAACTTATCACTTATTGGTAAAATCTTAACCTGTAAAGGCGCTAACCATGTCGGAAATTTGCCGGCATAATGTTCTAAGAGAAAACCAATGAAGCGCTCATGCGTACCCAACGGAGCTCTGTGAATGATCAATGGAATTTCAGGTGTGTTATCCTTATTTGTAAAGGATAATTTAAAACTGCGTGGCTGTGCAAAATCTACCTGATTTGTTGCTAATGTAAACTCTCTGCCTATGGCGCTCCATATTTGCACATCTATTTTAGGACCGTAAAATGCTCCTTCGCCTTTTACTTCCACAAAAGGAACGCCCGCTTCTATCAATGTTTCCCTAACCATTGCCTCTGTTTCTAACCACAGCTCGGGTTCGTTTACATATTTTTGACCAAGTTTTTCAGGATCGTGCAAGCTTAAACGCATCACATATTTGTCGATACCAAATATTTTAAAATATTTAAGATACATATCATTAACAGCACGAAATTCCTGAGCAAACTGCTCTTTGCTGCAGTATATATGTGCATCGTTCATGTGTAGGCAGCGTACACGCATAAGTCCAAATAACTCTCCACTTTGCTCGTAGCGGTAACAAGTTCCATACTCTGCAATGCGGTAAGGCATATCTCTGTAGCTCTTAGGTTCAGCATCAAATATTTTATGATGATGCGGACAGTTCATAGCTTTTAAATAATATTTTTCGCCATCCATAACCATCGGCGGAAACATACTATCAGCATAATAAGGTAAATGCCCACTTGTTAAATACAGATTTTCTTTTGCTATATGAGGGGTAACAACTCTTTTATAACCTGCTGCATTTTCAGTTTCCTTTGCAAGTTTTTCAAGTTCTTCAATAATTACTGTGCCATTTGGCATCCATAAAATTAACCCCGCCCCTACACTATCGTCGGTTGTATAAATACCTAATTCCTTTCCAAGTTTACGATGATCTCTCTTTTTTGCCTCTTCTAACATCAGCAAGTGCTCATCCAATTCTTTTTGATTGGGAAATGAAATACCATATACCCTTGTGAGCTGTTTATTTTTTTCCTCGCCCTTCCAATAAGCACCAGCAACACTCATTAATTTTACAGCCTTTATAAACGATGTATTGGGTATGTGAGGACCACGACACAGATCCGTAAACGCTCCTTGAGAATAAAGAGTGATACCACCATCATTTAAATTTTGTAAAAGATCAAGCTTATATTCGTCACCTTTTTCGGTAAAATAATTTACAGCATCCGTTTTAGTAATTTCTTTGCGAATAAATGCGCTGTTCTTTTTAGCAAGTTCAGCCATCTTTTTCTCGATAAGAACTAAATCATCTTCGGTGATCACTTTATCACCTAAATCCATGTCATAATAAAAACCTGCTTCTACCGCAGGGCCAACCCAAAATTTAACACCAGGAAATAAAGCCTCTACCGCTTCAGCCATTAAATGCGCAGTTGAATGACGAAATGTTGCCTTCGCATCTACATCATCCCATGTTAATAATTTTAAGGATGCATCATTATTTATTGCTCTTGTAGCATCCCACACTTCTCCATTTATATTTGCAGCAAGCACTTTTCGGGCGAGTCCTTCACTAATCGATTTTGCTATATCCAAAGCATTTGTGCCTTTCTCATATTCTCTTACAGAAGCATCCGGCAGCGTAATTTTAATATTCATTTTTCTTAAATTCAGTTGGTTTTGTATGCGGCAAATTTAACGAAGTCTTTGCTAATTTATTGGTTTAAATGAGCGGTGCAAAAATTAATAAAAATTACTTTTGTCCAAATAATTTTTAACAAGAATGAAAAAAATATTTACACTAACTTTTTTTATTTTAAATATTCTTTTAGTTAGTGCCCAAAATTTTCAGGGTCAATGGAAAGGAAGTTTCTTAGATAAAAGCACATCGGTAGGTTCGTGGAGTGGAGACCGTTGTGATTATGTGTTAGATTTAGAAATTAATGGAAAAAATATTACAGGATATTCTTATACTTATTTTTCAAATGCCGGTAATAAATATTACACAATATGTAGGTTAGAAGGTGTTACCGATAAAAAACGAAAATATTTAGAGATTACCGAAGTCGCCCGCACAAAAACGAACATCCCTGTAAACATATCGAACAGTTTTCAAGTACATAAGTTAACCTGGAGACGAGAGGGAAAAAATGAAATACTTGAAGGAACATGGTTGCCTGCTGCAGGCCAGGACACAAGAAATACGGGTTTTGGTACAACTATTTTAACCAAAAGACAACTCACAGAAATATCTGCGCTTGCAAAAAAAATAAATGCAAAAAAAGACCCTTCTATTTTTCCAACAAAAACTGTTGCGGTTAAGTTGAAGCCAAAAGCTGAATCAACCATTAATTTAAAAAAGACAGATAAAAGCACCTTGGTTGGAAAACCAAAAAAAGCAATTCCTGACGAGATAGTTAAATCGACTTCTAAAAATGCAATCATTACTAAAATCGACGTCCCAAAAATTGATGCAACGCCAAACATTAAAATTTCTCCCCTTTCTGAAAAAATAATTCCGATCGGTTTTGAAAAAAGAAGCAATGCTGTTTTAAGGACAGTGACAGTTGAAAACCCTACTGTAAAAATTGAACTTTACGACAACGGGGAGGTTGATGGTGACAGTATATCGCTATTCTACAATGGCAATGTTTTACTTGCACACAAGCGACTTTCTGAAACGCCAATCTTATTGGAAATACCCATACCACCCAATGATGTGAATGAATTAGTGATGTATGCTGATAACCTTGGCACGTTGCCACCCAATACGGCATTGATGATTGTAAGGGATGGCAATAAGAGATACGAGGTAAGAATAACTTCCGATCTTAAAAAAAGTGGAACCATTAGGTTTGTACACAAAATGGCTGAATAGTATTTTTCTCTTTAAAATTTTCTTATACATTTGCGCTCCATATTTCGGGTGGTAGCGCAGCCCGGTAGCGCACTAGGCTGGGGGTCTAGGGGTCGCAAGTTCGAATCTTGTCCACCCGACGGGAAGACCTTTTTGATTGATTTCAGGAAGGTTTTTTCTTTATAAATTTTCAACTTTTATGTAATTGTTTTATATTCAGTAAAATAGAAATCTGAGAAATTTTAACCTTAAAAATGTTTTGTCCTCTTAAGGTGACTACCAGGATTTAGCTCTCCTTTTTAAAGTGTAATAATAAAAAAGAATATTATCATAAAACAAGGCAATTATTAAAAAGACGGATGCGAAAAACAGTGTTTCTAAAGCATAGGTTTTAAAAATAAAACCACCGACAATACACCCTGCAAAGAAGCACATTATAATGGCTAATTTTAAAAAATATTTGCTCTTAGCTGTTGGGTTTCGTTAGCTTTCCGGTAAAAAAACAACTGTGATAACTCTATTCCCAAATCCGTAAAAAGCCCGGTTAAATGCGTTGTCCTTACAACCGACTGAGAGGCTTTTGTAACCAAAGAGTTTTGCAGACCCATTGCAAATAATAAATTACAAGCTATAAACTCACCATTAAAATTCGATATTGAATCAGCTTTTCCGAAAATACCAATTGAGGTTAAAATAATAATTTCCATTGCCATAGGAACAGTATAAGAAAGCAATGGCTTTATCCTTGAAAAAATTTCGATTAAAATATTCGACACGAATGCACCCGCTAAAAAGGATAAAATGAAAAGTAAATAAAGTACTGCTGTTTGATAATTTTTTAACGAAAGCTCTTCTGAAAAATAGGCGAAATGCCCGGTAACATTTGTTGTGAGGGCGTGCACAGATAACACACGGTTATGTTGACGATGCCTACTACACATGACAACAAGGAAGCCAACCTAAGATTATGAATATAGGTTCTACTTTTTCCTTTATGCTTAAACACTTACTTTATTTGCCATGTCTGCAAATTTAACGAAAGGTACTAGCTTTAGTTAGACATTAAAATAAACAGGTTCTATACTCAAAAAAAATCACTTATTGGGTATAGAAAGTTAGGGCCAAATTTTTACTTAAATTATTAAACGAATAGAAGGTTAGAATTTGTTGCAAGTGATGTCTTTTACTATGTCGTAAAATCGATAATGAGGATAAATCGATAATCGTCTTTCTAACAAAATTTAAATAAAAACCGGCTTGCTGTCTCATACAAATAGAAAGAAAACCGGTTTTAATACATCTATTATAAATGTTTGCCTATTGTAACTTTGAGTTTGGTATTATCAAGCTTATTGTTAGCGCCACCCACAATTGGCGACTCATAAAATACAGGCTCGTTGTTTCCTCTGTAATTTCCACCATTGATGTTTCTTATAGCACTTGCTAAACTTGATTCTGTCACATCTCCCCAATCTTTATCCAAGCCATCTGCCACTACTGCATTGGGTGCAAAACCTGCATAATAGTTCCCCTCGCCATTTTTATTGACTGTTTTAAAAGAAACCGGAAACACATACCATTC
The DNA here is from genome assembly GCA_038225275.1 of Chitinophagales bacterium. Classification (GTDB taxonomy): domain Bacteria; phylum Bacteroidota; class Bacteroidia; order Chitinophagales; family Chitinophagaceae; genus Ferruginibacter. Next base: position 19,691 of record JBBREY010000031.1, read on the forward strand.
TCCGTCTTCAATCGGAAAAAAGCCAACTGGTTTACCATGTGTATTTGAGTTTCCGATCAACCTTACATCCATGTAGGGTTTTAAATTATTAATAAGTAATTCGCTTGCGGAAGCTGTACTTCTACTTACAATAAAATAAATTTTATTAAGTTGAAGAGCACCTGTTTTATTAAACAAAACGGTAGAATTTTCGTTGCTATGGTTGCTGTTATAAATTTGTTTCATCATAACATTTCCCTGGCCCTGACTTGTAATTAAATAATTAGCAAGTTGTTCCTGTAAATCTACATAACCACCGCCGTTATAACGCAAATCAACTATTAAATTGGAGATACCGGCAGCCGAAAACTTATTAAAAACCCTTGCATATTCGCCGGAAGTCTGGTTGATATTACCTAGAAAAGAATTGTAAACCAAATAGCCGATGTTACCACTTGGTGAATTGTAGATGGTATCTAAATAAACAGGCTTATCAGTGTAATGTGCAGCTTGTAAAGTTAAATCTATAGATGTTCCATCAGGTTTTGTAAAAGTAACATTAGCAGAACCTGCATTGTAAATATTATCAATAATATATTGAGAATTGGATGTAATAATATCAGTGCTGCCATTTATTTTTGTAATGCGCCAGCCTCTCCGTATTCCCAAAATACCCGCGGGTGAATTTGGTTCAGTTAATCTAACCCTCAAATCGCCTTCCGCACGAAAGAAAACAGTGATACCAAAATCGCCTGCAGCAGATGTAGCAGAAGATACAGAACTCATACCGCCACTTAATTGATTCCATTCTGTTTTCTTCATGGCAAAACTCCATTTATCAACAGGAGTTGAAAATCCTGGTTCAATACTATATTGTCTAATGGCTGTCATAACCCCAATCGGATCAGAAAAGCTCGAGGTATTAAGTGTGGCTGGCAATTGGTTGTTCCACAAATAATAATCCTGCGTTTTTTGAAAAGCTACGTCATTCACTTGCGCTACATTACCACCCCCGGGTGGAGTCGGCGGGGTTGGAGCTGGAGAAACTGTTGTAGCCACATCCTGCTTCACGTCTTTTTTACACGATGAAAATAAAAGAGAAAAAAAGGTTACAGCAAATATTTGGAGGAGGAATTTATTTTTTATCATGATGTAATTTTACACCATATACGGCAAAAACATTGCAGCAAATTGTTATAAAAAAATCATTTAACATGGTCTTTCAATTAACATTTTAACAGTTCGCTTTTTATAAACTTTGGTGGAAATATTCTTGATTAATTTTTTTAAAAGCCGTGCCAAAATTTTCAATAACATCTGTTATGATCATCGTTTCCATTGTTTGCTTTTCTAATGTAACATCTGCTGCCAAACCATGAATATTAACTGACACTAAACAGGCATCCATGCTGGTATAATGCTGTGCAAGCAAACCTGTAATTAGCCCTGTCAATGCATCTCCAGATCCTCCCTTTGCTAGGCCTGAATTACCGGTGGTATTTTGAAACTGGTCATCACCATCTGTTACAAAAGTTTGATACCCTTTAAGCACAATAATAATATTTAATTGTTTAGCCATTTTAACAGCAGTCTTTCTTCTTTCTTCTAATGATGTATGTATGCCAAAAAGCCTGTCAAATTCTTTGGGATGAGGTGTAATAATCGAATTCTCAGGAATGGTATACAGTATTTTTTTAGCATCAGCTAGAATATTCAACGCATCTGCATCAAATACAATGGGGCATTTTGAATGTTTTATAATGGCTTTTAAAAACTTTTTTTCCAAATTGTTTCTTCCAATACCTGGCCCCATTCCTATGGCTGAATATCCATCGTAATTATCAATGACGGTTTCCCGGAAATTAAGCATGGCTTCAGGCGCTGCAACTTGAACTGTTAGCCTTTCAACAAACGGAATATTTACAGTAACCAACCCCACACCTGAGCGTACACAAGCCTTTGCAGCGATAATGGCAGCGCCCATTTTCCCTGTATTGCCTGCAACAAGCAATGCATGACCATAGGTACCTTTGTGTGAATCGGGCAGTCTCTCCTTTAAAATGGACTGAATCATTGATGCAACAATATTTTTCATGTGGTTAATTTTATTTTCATGCTCCCTGATAAATAAAAACCGCTTTAATAAATAAAGCGGCTTGTAAATTTTATTGATAAATATTTGCGATAAGGCATCATTTCTTAAGTTTTTTTGATTTAGATACCTGAAACAATTTCTTCGAACGAATGCTAATCATTTTATTTTTTTAGGAGCGCTAATAGTTCTTCTGCCGCCGCTTCTGAAGAACCAGGATTTTGCCCGGTAATTAATAGTCCATCTTTTACTACGTAAGATGCCCAATCTTCTTTGTTTGAATAAATTCCACCCTTGACTTTTAATTCATCTTCCAATAAAAAAGGCACAACATCGGTTAATTGAACAGCTTCTTCTTCAGAATTTGTAAAGCCGGTAACTTTTTTGTCTTTTACCAGAGCGTCATCATTTTCATCTTTAACATTCAATAAAACTGAGGGTGCATGACAAACAGCCGCAACAGGTTTTTTATTCTTCCAGAAATCTTCAATTAATTTTATTGAATCATGGTCGTTTACTAAATCCCACATTGGGCCATGACCGCCCGGATAAAAAATTGCATCAAATCCGTCTTCGCTTACTTCAGATAATTTATGAGTTTGAGATAATATTTTCTGCAGTGCCTCGTCTGCTTTAAAACGGACAGTGGCAGGCGTTTGGCTTTCCGGAGCATCACTTTTTGGATCAATGGGTGGTTGTCCACCTTTTGGGGAAGCAATAGTTATTTCTGCACCCGCATCAGCAAATAAGTAATATGGCGCAGCAAATTCTTCAATCCAAAAACCCGTCTTTTTGCCTGTATTGCCCAATTCGCTATGCGATGTTAATACCATTAAAATTTTCATATAAAATATATTTTTGAAAAATATTGCAATAATCGTTCCATTGAAAAATGAAAAGAGAATTATACATCTTTTAGAAACTGCAGAGATGTTTGTGAAAAATAAAATATGGTAGAACTTTATTCATTGATAGTCAGAAATTAAAACAATTCTTTTTCGGCACACTGGAACCATCATTTAGCCATAGCAATTAGTCTAATCAATTAAAAATTGAGTTTGCTCGTCATTTTATACTAATGCTTACTATTTTCAACACTTTCAACTTTTTCAATTTTCCTGTCAGGTATAAACCATATGATAGCAACCAAAAAAAATATTCCACCTGCTATAGCGGCACTCACAAACAATGCTATAGGTATGGCAAGCGCATATAAAATGACAGAACCGATGGATTTCCATCCTTTAGGCTTTATTATTTCCTCTAAGTTTTTTAATCTTTCATGGTCTTTAACGATAGCCCTTTGAAGTAAATTAAATGCAAGGCCACAAAGCAATGCTAACACAGAATACGCAACAACTGTTTGCTTTTCAAAATGATTTTCGCCCATCCATGCACTAGCAAAGGGTACAAGCGATAAAAAAAAGAGTAGATTGATATTTGCCCACATAATTGCCGAAGTGGCAATTTTTACCGTGTGTAATAAATGGTGATGGTTTACCCAATAAATAGCAATAAACAAAAAGCTAAGTGTATAACTAATAAATTTTGGTAAAATGGTCAGGAGATTACCCCATTCTGCACCATGCGGTACTTTCATTTCCAGCACCATAATTGTTATAATAATGGCAATAACTGCATCGCTAAATAATTCTAATCTTGTTTTTTCCATTTATGCAATGCGATTGTTTATTTCGCCAAATAAATTTAATGAAACCTTTTTCAATTGTCGTCCCGTTATTGTTTCTTAATGCTTATCCCAGTAATAAAACGATTGTTTCTTTACAATTTATTCCTCATTTAGCATACAAAACCCCTTGTTTCATATTCTGCCCATTTTTATAGATATTTGCGCAATCTCTAAAAAAATGAATGCATTAATAAAGCAAGCTACCATTATTTGTTCTTCGTCTCCTTTCCACCGCCAGGTAAAAGATATTTTAGTAGTTGATGGAATTATTAAAGCGATTCAAGATGACATTTCTGCGGAAGATACCCAAACAATAACAGGAAACAATTTACACCTGAGCATAGGGTGGCTCGATGTATTTGCTGATTTTGCTGAACCTGGTAATGAACACAGAGAAACACTTGAGACTGGTGCAAATGCAGCAGCAGCAGGTGGTTTTACTGATGTGATGTTGATACCAGATACAGTTCCAACCGTTTCTTCGAAAGCGCAAATTGAATTCTTAATAGAACGTGCCAAAACACTTCCCGTTTGTATTCACCCGATAGGATCAGTAACTAAAAACGCAGAAGGTTCAGCGCTTACCGAAATGTATGACATGCACAACAGTGGTGCGGTGGCATTTAGTGATGGCAAAAAATCTATGCAACAATCTGGACTGCTGTTAAAAGCACTGCAATATGTTTCTGCAAAAAATGGAGTTATAATACAGGTGCCCGATGATAAAAGTATCAGTGAAGGCGGGTTGATGAATGAAGGAGTAATGAGTACAAAACTTGGCTTATCTGGCAACCCTGCTATGGCGGAAGAAGTGATGATTGCAAGGGATATCGCGCTGCTCAATTATACAGATTCACATTTACACATCACCGGCGTTTCTACAAAAAAAGGAATTGAACTAATAAACAACGCAAAAAAAGTAGGGCTTCAAATAACCTGCTCTGTCACCCCCTATCATTTATTTTTTAGTGAGGATGATTTAGTTGATTATGATACTAATTTAAAAGTAAATCCACCATTGCGGACAAAAGAAGATGTGGCTGCTTTGCAGGATGCCCTGAGGCTAGGAAATATTGATTGCATAGCAAGTCATCACAGCCCTCAATGTGGAGATGACAAAATTTGTGAATTTGAATATGCTAAAAATGGCATGATAACGCTGCAAACTTTATATGGAACAATAAACCCAATTTTAAAAGATAGCGAGCAATTAATAAAAATTATAACGGAAAATAACAGGGCAATATTTGGGTTGCCAAAACCTGCTATTGAAATTGGCAGTGTTGCATGTTTAACTCTATTTGAACCTGATACGAATTATATTTTCGAAATAGGTGCTATTCTTTCCAAATCAAAAAACAGTCCTTTTGTTGGACGACAAATGAAAGGGAAAGTAATTGGGATAATAAATAAAAACAAACTGGTTTTAAACAACTGATGAAAACTATCTCTGCAAAATATATTGGACTATTAACAGCCGCTGCTATGGTAGCAGCTTCTCTGATGCTTTTTTACGTTTTTCATTTTCCCGAAAATGGAAAAAACCAATATTTCATTTATGGCATTTATGCTGTTGGTATTTTAATGGCATTAATTTTATTTAATAAAAATGCCGGAGCCGAAACTGCTTTTAAAAATTATTTTTCTGAAGGGTTTAAAGTTTTTGTAGTGGTTACATTAGTTATGGCTGTATTTACTTTTATCTTCTATAAAATGAATCCGCAGATAATGAACATTGATGCAGCTCAGGTAAGTGCAATGAATGCAAAAGATATAAATCGAACTCCTATTGAAGTAGCCAATAATGAAAAGAATTTTAAAGATGTGTTTAGCACAATGATGGTTGCAACAAGCGTATTTAAAAACCTTGTTTTGGGAACCCTTATCACAATTATAGCAGCAGGTTTTCTTTCTCAGAAAAAATCAGTATAATGTGTTTAAGTATAAAAAAGTTAAGTACACTCGTTTAAGTTGAAAAAAGATTCAAGAGGTGAAATGCTTAATTACAAAATTTGACTAATGAACTAAAGCTAGGCCTCCCTGTCTATCGGAGAGGGAACGAGGGTAAGGCTTAAAATTAAAAAATGGATCTATCAATTGTAATACCACTGTTTAATGAAGATGAATCTTTGCCGGAGCTAATGGCATGGATTGAAAGGGTGATGACTGCAAATAATTACAGCTACGAAGTTATTATGGTTGATGATGGCAGCACCGATGATTCGTGGGCGGTGATAGAAAATTTACGCACAAAAAACATTGCTGTTAAAGGGATAAAGTTTCAAAGGAATTATGGTAAAAGTGCAGCATTGAACGAAGCTTTTAAAGCTGCACAAGGTGATGTAATTATAACGATGGATGCGGACATGCAGGATTCTCCGGATGAAATACCTGAACTGCGCCGCATGATTTTAGAAGAAAATTTTGACATTGTGAGCGGCTGGAAAAAAGTACGATTTGATAATACTTTAACGAAAAATATACCCTCGAAATTATTTAATGCAGCAGCCAGAAGAAGCAGCGGCATTAAATTAAATGATTTTAATTGCGGCTTGAAAGCATACAAGAAAAAAGTGGTAAAAAGCATTGAAGTGTACGGTGAAATGCATCGCTATATTCCTATACTTGCCAAGTGGAGCGGCTTTAGAAAGATTGGCGAAAAAGTAGTGGAGCACCGTGCAAGAAAATATGGTGTTACAAAATTTGGCTGGGAACGATTTGTAAATGGTTTTTTAGATCTTGGTTCCATTATGTTCGTAGGCAAATTTGGCAAACGCCCGATGCACTTTTTTGGTTTGTGGGGTACACTTTCTTTTATGGCCGGGCTTACCATATTTTTATACCTCACCATTTCTAAATTTTTCTTTGATGGTACGGGTATGACACAAAGACCATTATTCTTCTTTGCGCTTTTCGCAATGACCATCGGTACGCAATTATTTTTAGCAGGTTTTATTGGCGAATTAATTGCCCGTAATTCTCCCGATAAAAACAGTTACCTCATTGAACAAAAACTTGGTATATAATTATGGCAAGTGTTGTAATTATTGGTCCTGCACATCCGCTGCGTGGTGGTCTTGCTACATTTAATGAGCGATTGGCAAAGCAATTCATACAACAAGGTTTCAATACAAAAATCTACACGTTTTCTTTACAATATCCAGGGTTTTTTTTTCCGGGTACTACACAATACAGCGATGCGCCTGCACCGGCTGAATTAGAAATAAAAGTCTGCATAAATTCTGTACTGCCAACAAACTGGTTAAAAGTTGGATGGGAACTTAAAAAATTAAAACCTGATTTTATTGTAGTTCGTTATTGGTTGCCGGTAATGGGGCCATGCTTAGGCACCATCTTGAGAATAGTAAAACAAAATAAGCAAACGAAAGTAATTTGCATAGCAGATAATATAATCCCACACGAAAAAAGAAAGGGAGATCATGCTTTTACGAAATACTTTATAAAGCCCATTGATGCATTTATTGTGATGAGCGAAAAAGTGATGAGTGATTTAAAGTTGTTTGATAAAACTAAACCCGTGCAGCTTATTCAACATCCGTTGTATGATAATTTTGGCGAAAAAATAGAACAGAAAACAGCTAGAATAAATGTTGGAATTGATACTGATGATAAAATCATTTTGTTTTTTGGATTTATAAGAAAATACAAGGGGTTGGATATTTTGCTCGATGCCTTGGCAATTTTGAAAAAACAACCTTCTGCAACTCCTTTTAAAGTATTAATAGCCGGTGAATTTTACGAAGACAGAAAGCCTTTTGATGAGCAACTGGCAAAGCTAGGTTTGCAAGACATGCTTATTTTAAAGACAGACTTTATACCCGATAACAAAGTACGGAACTTTTTCTGCGCTGCAGATGTGGTTATACAACCCTATAGAAATGCCACTCAAAGTGGTGTTACGCCCCTCGCCTATCATTTTGAAATACCAATGATTGTAACAAACGTTGGAGGTTTGCCAGCGCTTGTGCCTGATGGCGTTGTAGGCTTGGTAGCCGAACCAAATGCAGCTTCAATTGCTGAAAAGGTAACGGAATACTTTACTAAAAATGATCAGCTTTTCATTGAGAATATAAAAGAGGAAAAGAAGAAATTCAGTTGGGAAAAAATGGTAAATGCGATTACCGAGGGTAAAAAATAGAAATTTATTTTGTCTATTAGTTTAGTCGCCCTACATTTGCATTTCAAAGAACAAAATGAACACAACAACATTACATCATCATCATTCTCACACTTGCCCTCAGGCCAGGTTTTAATGATGTATATTAAATATTTCAAAACCCCGTCTGAGTAAACAGACGGGGTTTTTATTTAACTCCACTATTTACTCAGCAAATAAAATGATACAATGAGTAAACTTAAAATTGCGATAC
>JBBREY010000032.1:0-27731 GCA_038225275.1 Chitinophagales bacterium
ATACTGACATTATAGGAACAACTACATCATTAAGTATACCTATAACTACAGCAGGTACTTTCGTAGGGGCAAATAATTTTGTGAGGATGCGTATTTCTCAGGATTTATCAACAGTGTATGGCGTACCTCCGGTATCAAATAATTCAACTGCCCTAACTTATGGGCAGGCAGAAGATTATCCTGTTTATTTATCAGGATCAGTACTGCCGGTTTCCCTCATCTCTTTTACAGGTAGTAACGAAACAGATGCCATTAATTTAAACTGGAATACTTCTCAAGAAATAAATTTGAAAGCATTCGAAGTTGAGCGTTCTTTAAATACAGAGCCATTTGCGACAATTGGGACTGTGTTAGCTAAAGGGTTACAAAGCGAGGCAGTTTATAACTTTAAGGATAATGATATTTCTACTTCTGGTAGTTATTTGTACAGGCTTAAAATGACCGATTTAAATGGTGCTTTTAAATACAGCAAAATCATTAACTTTAAAATTTCAGATGCAAAAAAACTTTTAATTGCAGGCAACCCCATCAAAAATAACCTGAACTTGATCTTACCCTATAGTAATGGAAATTCAATAATAAGACTTACAGATGCAGCCGGTAGAATAGTTTACAATAAAAATATTACCCTCAACAATAATGCAGCTGTTAATCTCCCTTTACAAAATTACATCAGCAATGGCCTATATGTTTTAGATGTAATTATCAATGGAGAAAAATTCACACAAAAAATAATAAAAAATTAAATGCTATACCGTTAACAGCGTTTGGTTTTGATATAAAAAAGATTGCCTCAAATATTTGAGGCAATCTTTTTTATATGCATTATTGAAAATTTTAAACGTCAGTCGCTTCTCCATAAGCCACAGCTACGGCTTCTTTCAACCCTTCACTCATTGTGGGGTGAGGATGCACAGCATTCAATAATTCATGCGCAGTAGTTTCTAATTTTCTTGCCACAACTGCTTCGGCTATCATTTCTGTAACACTTGCGCCAATCATATGGCAGCCTAAAAACTCACCATACTTTGCATCAAATATTACTTTTACAAAACCTTCGGTAGCACCTCCTGCAGTTGCTTTTCCGCTTGCAACAAATGGAAATTTGCCCACTTTAATTTCGTAACCCGCTTCTTTAGCCGCCTTCTCCGTATATCCTACAGACGCAATTTCCGGCGTGCAATAAGTGCAACCAGGAATGTTGTTGTAATCCATTGGCGTTACTTTATGTCCGCAAATATGTTCTGCTGCATTAATGCCTTCTTTACCCGCAACGTGTGCCAACGATTGTCCGGGAGTACAATCGCCAATTGCGTATAAACCTTTTACGCTTGTTTGTCCGAATGCATCAACCGTAATTTTTCCTTTCTCTGTTTTTACACCTAATTCTTCCAAACCTATATTTTCAATATTGGCAATAATACCAACTGCACTCAATAAAATATCAGCTTCAAGTACTACTTCACCTGTAGCGGTTTTTACCGTCGCTTTCACACCTTCTCCACTTGTATCTACCTTCAAGACTTCGCTATTCGTCATGATTGTGATGCCTTGCTTTTTAAACTGCTTTTCCAATTCTTTGCTGATATCTTCATCTTCCACCGGTACAATTCTTGGCATAAATTCAACAATTGTAACTTTAGTGTTCATGCTGTTGTAGAAATAAGCAAACTCACAGCCTATAGCGCCACTGCCACAAACGATGATACTTTTTGGCTGCGTTGGCAGCACCATCGCTTTTCTGTATTCAACAATTTTTTCACCGTCAATTGGCAAAGCAGGTAATTCCCTAGCTCTTGCACCTGTTGCGATGATGATGTTAGCTGCTTCGTGTGTTTGTTTTGTTCCGTCGGCAGCGGTTACTTCCAATTTATTTGCAGCTACCAATTTTCCTGTCCCCATTATCACATCGATCTTATTTTTTTTCATAAGAAATGCGATACCCTTACTCATTTTATCGGCTACGCCACGGCTACGTTTAATAACTGCATCAAATTCAGCCATTGGGTTTTCTATCTTAATACCATAGTCTGCTGCATGTTTTGCATATTCAAATACCTGCGCACTCTTTAGCAAAGCTTTTGTGGGAATACAACCCCAGTTTAAACAAATTCCACCAAGGCTCTCACGCTCAACAATAGCAACTTTTTTGCCCAGTTGGCTTGCACGAATAGCGGCTGGATAACCACCGGGACCACTGCCTAATACAATAACATCATATGCCATAAAAATAAGTTTGATTCTGTTTTAAATAATTGCCGCAAAGGTAAAAGTTATAAAGGATAATCTAGTATTGCAGAATTGAATAATTTCAGTGATATCATCTACCATCAACTGTTCATGACCGAGCCTGCGTTTATATCTATTGTCTGCCCTGTAATAGATGTTTGATTTACTAAATAATTCACTAGTTCCGCAATTTCTTCAGGCTCACTCATTTTTTTAAGTGGCACACTTTGCATGGCAATATCAAAAAATTGGTCTTTACTAATGCCAATTCCATCTGCAATGCCTTGCAAACCACTTTGTGCCATATCCGTATTTACCCAACCCGGACAAATAGCATTTACCAAAATATTTTGTGCTCCATATTCAACAGCCCAACTGCGCATAAGCCCCAGCAAACCTGCTTTTGATGCACAATATGCTGAATAATTTGCCACACCCAATCTTGCTAAAACCGACGAGGTAATTACAACTTGTTTATACATTTTTTTACTTCGTTTTAACGCTGGTAAGAAATGTTGTACGGTTAAATAAGTTCCCGTTAAGTTGGTATCAATGATATCATGCCAGCGATCATCCCTTCCAAAATTGTTTTCTCCACCAATGCCTGCATTTGCAATAATGCCATCCAATTCCAACTCACTATTTTCTCTCAATAAATTTTCCATTGCCGTTTCATCTTTAATGTCAGCTAAAAAAATTTGATGATTATTTTTTGTAAGAAGCGCCAGTGTTTCCTTTAAATTATTCTCATTTCTTCCTAGTAAAAAACAGGTATTTCCATTTTTTGCAAGTGAAATTGCGATCGCTCTACCAATTCCGCTTCCTGCTCCGGTTATCAAATAATTCATAAATACTTTATTTAAATTTTTATTTAGAAGGTAAAACTTCAGGCTTAATATTTACAACCTTTTTTAAAATTTCTTCTCTGGCTTTTAAAGTGTGAATACTAACATTTAATTCGAACCCAATTAAAAGAGCAAGAGAATTTAGATAAATAAGGGCCATCAACATCATGATGGTACCAATTGACCCATAAAGCGCATTGTATTTTGCAAAATTTGTTACGAACAATGAAAATGCTAAAGTGGCAATCAAACTTAAGCTGGTGGCAAGTAAAGTTCCTGCCGAAGAAAACTTCCATCGCTTTTCTATAGAAGGTGCATATCTAAAAATAAAGCCTATTGTTAGGTAAACAAGTATGATTATTAATATCCAACGTGAGTAGCTGATGATTGTTCTCAACGTATCGCTTTGTACGACCATTTTCAATAAAGCACCTTGCATAATTAAAAGAATAAAATAACCAAACAGCAAACCAAATATTACAATTGTTAAGCGAAGTGCAACTCCTCGTTTTTGCAAACCTTTTCTTTTTGCAAAACCTTCATAATTCTTGTTGAAAGAGCGCATAATGCCCATCATTCCATTAGAGGAGAAAAACAATGTTAGTAATAATCCAAATGAAAGCAACCCTATTTTATTGCCATCTATAAAGGTATCTGCAAAAGATATTACCTGCTTATTGTAAACTTTAGAGGGAATGATATCCAGAATTAAACTATGAAGCTGGTATTTTATACTTCTCTTAGAAATAAAAGGAAGATTCGGTATAAGTGTAAATAAAAAAAGTAGGGATGGCGGCAATGCCATAATAAAATTATATGCAATAGCTGAAGCTCTCTCCGCAAGGCCTTGTTGTTTTATTTGTTTTCTAAAAAACTGTAGTACGTTATAAACTGGTAGGCCTTGAAACCCGGGCCAATACCATCTTTTACTTTTATTTAAAAGAAATGGTATCGGTGAATATGATAATATAGTACGTTGTATTTTCGTCAAGAAATAAAGAATATAATTAGTGTCATTTCCATTTTTTAAAAAAAGTGTTTCAGTATTACTACGACTTATTCTGTTTACTTATTATTAAACTATCCAATGCTTTTTGATATGCTTTTGCAAAAATTAAATGTTCTGCATAAGTAGATGCAAAGTTTGAATACCCTTTAAAATCAGGTTTGGCTACAAAGAAAATGTAATTTGTTTCAGGTGAATCTAATACCGCATCAATGGTTTTTGTTGATGGTGTACAAATTGGACCCGGCGGCAATCCCTTATTTTGGTAAGTATTATATGGTGATTGATATTGTAAATGTCCATGCAATATTCTTTTTAAACCAAAATTTCTCATCGCATATTTTACAGTTGGGTCTGCCTCAAGTTTTTGTCCTGATGCAATGCGATTTCTGTAAACACTTGCTATCAATGGTTTATCTTCTGGTTTATTTGTTTCTTCTTCAACGATGCTTGCCATTGTATACACTTGTTGAGTGGTAAGGTTCTTGGCAGCAGCTTTTTTCAATCTTTCTTCCGTCCAAAATTTTTCCTGTTCACTTTTTAATCGCCCAAATAACTTTTTAAAAGTAGTGTTCCATTTTAATAAATAAGTGTTGGGTATAACTGCTGTCATCACCGAATTAGTATCGAGTTTGTAATCTTGTAAAGAATCGTTACTCATTAAAAAATGAATTACTTCCGTAGAGTCGCATTCAAAATTGTTACCTATTTTAGAAGCAAGGTCTTCTTTTGTACGAAGTTTATTTATAACAAGTTTTACGGGAGATTGGTTGCCACTGTTCAACATCCTAATCAATGAAAGTAGACTACTGTTATCTTTTATTTCGTACTTGCCGGGCTTAATGTTATTGGAATACTTTAACTTTCCCGCTATTTTATCAAAGAAGAAATTACCTGAAATAATATTTTGTGTTTGTAAAGAAGTTTTTACATTGTTATAACTCGAACCTGTTTTTATATAAAAGAACTTCTCAGCCGGAGCTGATACTGTTGGTCCAAAAACTTGCCATGCACAGTAGCCGCCAATAATGAACAATAAAATAAAAAGACCGCCAATAATTTTTTTCATAAAAGTTTTTAGAAAGTAGTGCAATATAAAAATAAAAAACCCTGCCTTTTAAAAAGCAGGGTTCATTTATAATAAATTTTACATTATGGTTTTGGTGTAGGCACAGTCGTATTAGGCATTGGCGCTGTTGTTGGAGGTGTAGGTTGCGCTTTTTGTTGAGGAGCACTTGTAGCACCTTTTAATAGATCATCATTTTTTGATGAACCTGTTCCGTCTTTGGGAATAAATGCAGGAGATAATAAACAAAGAATACCTACTACGGCTGCAAAAACCCAAGTACCTTTTTCCATAACATCTGTAGATTGCTTAACACCCATTAATTGGTTGCTAAAACCACCTAATGAACCAGAGATACCACCACCTTTTGGGTTTTGTATAAGTACTATAAAACCTAAAATAACTGAAGAAACAATAATAAGAATTCCAAATACTACTAACATATTACTTTTTTAAAGAGTCAATTTTGGCTGTAAAGTAAGCACTTTTTGCAGGATTTAACAAACTTAATTTATTGTAAATATCAATCGCTTTCGTGATTTTATTTTGTAAAATATAAGCTTCTGCCATTGGTTCTGTAACCACATCTTCCTCAATATTGCTTTTTTCTGCCTGGTTTTGCACTGCAGTTTCTGTTATAGTTGTAACTGCGGGTAGTTTGTCAGGATGAACTTTTTTCATCGTTTTTAACCATGCAGTAAAACTTTTTAGTTGCTTACCAAGTTTATCAGCTCCTAGTGCATCTTCATTTAGTTTTATTCCCTGTGAAGCGAAATAATCTGATGCGTGAAGTGGCTCAAATAGAATTTCTTCTTTTTCAACAGGAGCCTCTTCCTCCGTTTCTTTTACCTCGGCTACGTTAGATGCGGGTGAAATTTCGGATAAAACCGGGTTCTTGTTTGTGGTATTGTTATCAACTAATTGTGCTTGCAAATAGAAATTGCTTGAAAAAAACAAAGCTGTTTTTGCGGCAATATCATTATATGATGCGCTATTTGGAATACCATTTTTTAACGTATAAAACTGTGCTAACCCAAAGTATGGATATTCCTCTGTTACATTTTTTAGGTATGCGGAAACGTCTGTACCCTCATTTACGGTATTAAACATTTTATTAAAAAGCTGTTGGTGGCGCATTGTGAAAGCTAGGTTTAATATTACCAGTTCGAAAATATTTTATTAAATATTTCATCCACTACATTTTTTACTACAATTGGTGTGAGTGTGTTTTCAGCATCGGTTAACGATTTGTTGGCTGCAAAATCTTCATTGCGACTAATATCTGCCTCAAAGTTTTTTGTTGCGTCGAGCGTATTTTTAAACACTAAATGAAAACCGACTGTTAGACGATTTGTTGTAGAATTGTTGTTTGCTATGTTTACGGTAGATGTATAATATTGAGACACATAACCACTGATATCATAATGAGCATCGTCGTCATTTGTTTGTTTTAGCCTGGTTGCACTTATTATTTTACTTTTTAAATTTTCGGTAAGCTGTTGGCTTAATTGTGTGTTTATGTATTGAGCCCTGTTTTCTAAATAACTTACCCTAAAGGTTTTTATCTCAATTGGTATTGGTGAAGCATCTTTAAATGAATACTTAAACGAACATCCGAAGAAGCAAACTGTTACAACAGTAAATAATAGAAAGGAAAATATTTTTTTCAAAACTTGTTTTATTAAGAATAAAAATTAGCAACTAATTTTCATTTAAAATTTTGTTGACTGTTAAAAATAAAAAATTGCAATTTTTTTTACAAATCTTCTATATCGTATTCTTTTAATTTTCTATAAAGTGTTCTTTCACTGATACCAAGATCTAACGAAGCATCTCGTCTTTTACCTCTATGTTTTTTTAGAGCCTTTATTATTAGTTCTTTTTCTTTATCAATTATGCTCAATGATTCCTCAACCTCTTCATGCTGCTGGATATTTTTGCCATCTTGATGTATAATAACCGGTTGGGTAGACTGTGGAGTGTAACCGTTGTTATTTGATGACGCCAATGGGTTTAATTCTCTAAAATTTCCATCTGCAGCAAAGCTTCCTGCTGTAGGCACATGAGAAGGATTTTGTAAAATATCAAAGAACATTTTCTTAAGTTCATTGACATCCTTTTTCATATCAAAAAAAAGCTTGTATAAAATCTCTCTCTCATTGGCAAATTCTGAGTGGCTTTCATGGTTAGAACTCGCAGCAAGTACAGGAAATCTTGAGTTGTTGTTTTGAGGAAGAAATGAGCGAAGTTGTTCACCGCTTACGTTCTTGTCTTTACTTAACACAGAAATTTGTTCAGCAAGGTTTTTTAACTCTCTTACATTTCCCGGAAAGCCATATTGCGATAGTGTATTTCTTGCCTCTTCATCTAATTGTACCGACCCGGTTTTGTATTTATCTGCAAAATCTGCTGTAAATTTTCTAAACAGTAATATAATGTCTTCCTTTCGGTCACGCAATGCCGGAACCCTTATTGGAACTGTATTTAAACGATAATATAAATCTTCTCTAAAACGCCCCTTGCTGGTGTATTCTAACAATTCTTTATTAGTAGCTGCTATAACCCTTACATCTGTTTTTTGCACTTTGCTGCTGCCAACTCTAATGTATTCTCCAGCTTCTAACACTCGTAGTAATCTCGCCTGTGTGCCAAGCGGCATCTCACCAATTTCATCCAGAAAAATAGTGCCCCCATTAACAGTTTCAAAATATCCTTTTCTGCCATCTGTAGCACCTGTAAAAGATCCTTTTTCGTGACCGAATAATTCTGAATCGATAGTACCTTCCGGTATTGCACCACAGTTAACAGCAATAAATGGATTGTGTTTACGTGAAGAAAGTGAATGTATAATATGCGCAAAAACCTCTTTGCCTACACCACTTTCGCCATTTATAAGTACACTTAAATCGGTATTGGAAACCTGCGATGCAACGTTCAGTGCATAATTAAGCGAGGGTGAATTTCCTATAATGGCGAACCTGTTTTTTATTGCTTGTAAATCCATATTATTTTGTAGTTAAAATATTTTCAACTTCTTCTTTTAATACCGGAAGATTGTTTTGTAAAATTAAAAAGAGTTGTGGCGTATCTATCTTATCGTAATCATGTACCAAAATATGCCTCAATCCAATAATCTGTTTAATGTTTGAAATGGGTAAATTGGAATCTATTTTCTCCGCCTTCGAAAGAGCTTCTCCTATAATACTTAAAGCCCGTTCCACAGACCATTTATTTATTGGCTTAGCAATATTTTCTAATGAAATCTCATTTGAAAATGTTTCCAATTCTTCGATATACAATAGGATATCACTAAGATATTTCTCTATTGAATGGTTACCCATAAATTAATGTTTTCGTTTTTAGCAACTCTTTCACAAAATATTTGTTTTTAAAATTTTGATTGGGAATTAAATCGACCTTTTTGTTAAAGAGTGTTTCTAATTTTTCTTTCAGATCAAAGTATACCAGAAAAGGATCGAATGGATTTTTTTCTAAATTTTTAAAATCAAAACCAGAATAATCCATTTCATATAATAAATCAATATCACTATCTGCTGTAAAATCTCCGTCAACGGCAGAGCCAAAAGCATACATTTCCTTTATATTATGCTCTCGACATAATTTTTTTATATTACCAATATTATCTTTAAGAATCGGTTGCATATTTAATCTTTTAAAACCTCTCCAAATAATGTCCCCGCAGTACAATGCGTAATTTTTACAAAAACGTAATCTCCTTTCTTAAAATTTTCTTTTGCAAAAATTACAACTTTGTTTTGATCTGTTCTTCCTTGTAACTGTTCATCACTCTTTTTAGAAAAACCTTCAACTAAGACTTTGAAAGTTTTACCAACTTCTTTTTGCATAGTGCGCAAAGAATGTTCTCTGTAAAGATCTACCAACTCCTGAAGTCTTTTCTTTTTTAAATCTAACGGTATATCATCTTCAAATCTCCGCTCAGCAAGCGTGCCGGGCCTTTCAGAGTAATAATATAAATAAGCAAGATCGTATTTACAGTATTCAAAAAGTGATAGCGATGCCTGGTGATCTTCATCTGTTTCGGTACAAAAACCTGTTATCATATCAGTAGATAAACCGCAATCAGGAATCAATTCTCTTATCCTGTCAACTTTTGCCAGATACCATTCTCTACTGTAAGTTCTATTCATTAATTGTAACACTCTGCTGCTGCCACTTTGAACCGGTAAGTGTATGTAATTGCAAATATTTTCATACTTTTTAATTGCAAATAAAACTTCGTCGGTAATGTCTTTTGGATGCGAAGTAGAAAAACGCACACGCAATAAAGGAGAAATTAGTGCAACCATTTCAAGGAGATTTGCGAATGTTACAGCCCCCCCTGTCATCCCCGAACCAGTGGGATACATAGAAGAGATGTTCGATGATAAAACTCTATGTAAATCTTCGCTAGAATCTATTTCATGTCTCTCCCCTCCGAGGAGGATAGGAGGGACTTCCCACCTGTAACTATCTACATTTTGCCCAAGCAACGTTACCTCTCTATAACCTTCGTTAAACAATGCTTCACACTCCTGTACAATGCTTAGTGCATCACGGCTTCTTTCCCGGCCACGGGTAAACGGTACCACACAAAACGAACACATATTATTACAGCCACGCATAATGCTTACAAAAGCCGTAACGCCATTACTATTTAACCTAATTGGTGAAATATCTGCATAAGTCTCTTCTCGGCTGAGTAAAACATTTACACCTTTTTGACCGGTGTAGGCTTCCTCAATTAAACCAGGTAAACTTCTGTAAGCATCAGGTCCTACAACGATATCTACCAGCTTTTCCTGCTCTATAAAAGTACCCTTTAAACGTTCAGCCATACAGCCTAACACACCTACTATTAAACCTGGATTTGACTTTTTAAATTTTCTAAATTCTGTCAGCCTTTTTCTTACAGTATCTTCAGCCTTCTCTCTTATTGAACAGGTATTTATTAATATTAGATCTGCAAGCGCCGGCTCTTTTACCGAACCGAAACCTTCTTTTTGTAAAATAGATGCAACCACCTCACTGTCTGCAAAGTTCATAGCGCAACCATAACTCTCGATGTAAAAACTTTTTAAAGGAAGATTAATATCAACAGCGGTACCTATAAACGCTTCACCTTGCCGTGTTTCATCGTGTTGTTTCAATGTAAGTAAATCATCCATCCGTATAAATAATTAGGCTCGCAAAGATAACCTTTGCGAGCCTAAAAATGACATGTTGACAGTAATTTACTTTTAAAAGGGTTTCATGATACCTAAGTGAATGTTGCTGTCTTCATCAGATACGGCATAAGCTATAGTAAGACTTAATCTATTAAATGGGGAAATGATAATACCGCCTCCATAAGCAGACTGTAATTTGTTACTAGTTTCTCCTTTCAGCCACACACGGCCTTGGTCATACAGCGCAAACAAACCAATTTTTCCATTGAATAGGTATGAACGCACATTTGTAATAAACCGCAATTCGTTTTGGTTGTAAGCGGTACTGTTACCATAAAAACGATCTCTTTGATGTCCTCTCAATGTTTCATTGCCACCAATTTTATTGTATTGGTAAAATTGTGGATCTCCTGAAAGCGTTGAGCCTCCTGCCCTTAATTTTAAACTGAATTTTTTACTTAATGGCACGTATAAATTTGTTTCAGCAGCGTAATGAGTTACATCATTATTACTTCTCCCGATATTGTTTGTATAGTTCCCACCAATTTTAATACTAAGTCCTCTTGTAGGTAATATCGAATCATTTAAAGTTTGAAAAACATAGGCAGCATTGACGCTTCCATATTCTTCATTTCCTACCATGGCAGGCGTTGTTATTGAAGATGCTTTTATTAAATACCTATCAGTATCTTTAATAATACTGTAAGATGAATAGCCTGCGCCAAAAGTAAATTTGTGTTTGTTTTGAAAAACTCTGTCTAAGTTTATGTTGCCTGAATATTCCTCGCTTCTTATTCTATTAAAATTTCTATCCTTGCTCCCTAAAACTGAATTATTGCCTAGCCCATAAAAATTGTTCCATCTTATTTCGTCATAATTTGCATAATTTCTTAAGTCCCATTTCCCAATTAATTCCTTAAAAACACTTTTATAGGTAGTACTAAAACCTTTTTGAGAAATAGAATATTTTACATCTAAATATTGTGTATTTGCAAATGGATCTTTTCTCCATTTTTGTTTCGATGTTTTAAGTGCCAATCCTGCATAAACGCGATCATCGTTATCATAGAATACAATAGGAGAAATTTTTTTTCGTGAATATTCAAAATATTTGTATTCGTACCGGTTTATTGATGAGTCTTTAGAAATATTAATTGCTGTCTCGTTATTTTTAATGATGTCGTTTCCCGGATTATCATAAATCTACGTTTTGTGAGATGGTCCTTTTACGGTTGATTGGTCTGTATAATTGTCTTTATCGTGCCCTCCAATTAATCTTATTTTTATACTGTTTTTCACCTTGCCTTTTACAACATACACGTCATTGCCTTCTATACCGTACAACCTTATTTCGTTTGTTTGGTTGTTTTTAAAAATCCGGTGATAGAAGGGTTTTGGACTAATTTCTTCTTCACTTTTTATTTTGTAAATATTTACTTCTGTTTCGGTATCAGATAGTCTGATTACTTCAAACTTTTCATCGTCTTTTGTTCCCGTTATTTCAACATCCACATTTAAAAACTTAAAATAAGTAGCCGCCCATTCCGGTAAAAATTGTCTTCTCGATTTTAATTTGGCAGCAATCGTAGGTCCCGATATAGGATATACTTCCGGCGGGAATTTTTTCACTGCAGCATCAATCACTTCGTCAGTAAGATTATTTTTTAGTTCGTTTGCAATGGTAACCCAATCTTGTTGTGTTACTTCGTTTAACAGGTGATGATCTAAATTTCGTGCAGGAAAATTTAAGTCAGTTGCACTCTTTAATTTGTAATCGAAAGATTGAAGATGATATGCACCCGCGGCTCCTATTAAAGTATTAAGTAAAACGCCATCAAATTTTGTAAAGGCATTGTCTCTGTCTCTTGGTATTGGGACGTAAGTAGTCTTTTTTCCGTCTTTAAAAGTTGCCCATCTCCATTGGTCATCATGCCTGCCCCAATCACCAATAAAAATATCAAATAGCCGTGCCCTTACAAAGGCCTTTTGGTCTACTTTATTGTCATTATCCTCCAAAATTTTCTCTAGCATTTTTTCAGTACTCACAATTTTCTTTGAATTTCCAAAGTTTGCTGCTGTTTCCCAATTTTCATCCGGTCTCTGTTCAAAAGTGTAAAGAATATTACCTGTGCTGTCATTAAACTTACCTAAAGCGTCTTGTTTTGATACATAAACAAGTTCAGGATTTGCATGATAAATTTTTGCAGCTTCTGCAAGCGGAGCTACAACCAATGCTGAATATGGATGAGAGATAGTGACTTGGTCGTTCGCTAATTTTTCAATAAAAGTTCCTTGGGCAATTTCGGGCAGCGCTCCCCCAAAAGATTTATCAACACTTTTAAAAGCATATTCTCGTTCGTTTTTATCTCTTACCCTGATAGATTTTGTTTGTCTGCTTCCTCCGGTTTGGTAAACGGTTAGGCCGCCAAGCATTGTATCTAGCATCACTTGTTTAACTGATACCGGGGTATTCCATTCTTTGCGATAATGCTCTCCCCAAAATAGCTTATAAAATTTACTTTTATTATAATTGTCCGAGGCTTTTATTTTGATGTAGAAAACACTATCGTTTGCCGTTTTTTGTTGGGCAAAATTGCTTTTACCTGCAAGGAATAAGAACGTTAGAAGAAAGATAGATTTCTTTAAATTAATTATATACATAGAACATAAAGCATCATCACGATGCATTTTTTACCATGATTAAGGTAAAATCATGCCACCGAAATTATTGGTGAGCTTATATTATTTTCTGTTTGTGTAAACGAGACTTTCTACGGTTTGGGGAAAAATTACTACTGTAATTTTAAGTTTGGAAATTTTTGTGAAAGCCAAGTGTTTGCAACTTCTGTGATCCATCGACTTTCTAATGCCTCTTTGGTTAGAACCGTATTGTCAAAATAAAGCGTCTCAGCAGTTATAAACTTATTTTCTACTGCATAATTTAATTGGGAAAGTGGCAATACTTCTACTTTATCTTTTATGTAAAAAGTGAGCATTTGCCTGTCAAACAATGATGCACTGAATTTTTTTTCTATTTCTTTTATTAGCCGTACAGAGCTGTCCGTACTGCAACCACTCACACCTGTTGCATTTTCATCTGCCATTAAGATAATGAACCTGCCAAAAAACAAATTTGCGTATCCTTTTACCGGCGTGCCATGGCTCTTCCAATCTGTTACAAACTTTTGAAGCATGGTTTCCATTTCCAAAGCTTCCTGCATAAAAAATATACGGTCACTCTGGTAAATCCACACTCGTGAGTTTGGCGCAAAATCTTCCGGAAGATATTCTGCTATATTAAAGTTCATATTCGCATTTTTAAAAATTAAGGTAGTGGCATTAGTGAAGCTGCTACCAATTCTGCAATATCCATTACCGCAACTTCATTTTCCATTTCTTTGTTTTTTACTCCATCTGTCATCATCGTATTACAAAACGGACATGCAGCTGCAATAATGTTTGCGCCGGTTGCCAGTGCTTCGTTGGATCGTTCTATATTTACTCGTAAATCTCCCTTCTCTTCCTCTTTAAACATTTGGGCGCCACCTGCACCACAGCACAAGCCGTTGCTCTTGCAACGTTTCATTTCTATCAGTTCAACATCTAAAGCTTCCAAAACTTTTCTTGGTGCTTCGTATATGCCGTTGGCTCGTCCTAAATAACAACTGTCGTGATAAGTGATTTTTTTGCCTTTAAATGCACCGTCTTCACTCATTGTTATTTTGCCATCATCTATCAATTGCTGCAAAAATGTTGCATGATGTATAACTTCATAATTGCCACCGAGCGACGGATATTCATTCTTAAAAATATTAAAACAATGTGGGCATGCTGTTACAATTTTCTTTATACCGTACCCATCTAACACTTGTATATTTTGATAAGCCATCATTTGAAACATAAACTCATTTCCTGCTCTTCTTGCAGGGTCTCCGGTACACATTTCTTCTTTACCGAGAATGGCATATTTGGTATTTGTTCTTTCTAAAATTGTAGCAAAAGCTTTCGTTATTTTCTGCGCTCGCTGGTCAAAACTTCCTGCACATCCTACCCAAAATAATATTTCCGGGGTTTCTCCTGCTGCCATTAATTCTGCCATTATTGGTACATGCATGTTCTATTTATTTTTGTAACAGCAAAGTAAGCAACAAATAGTAAGTGATGTTTGCTGCAGAGCAATTATTTTTGCAGATTAATCAGACATTTGAAAAAAATTATAAAGCGATTTACGAATTGGGAAGCCTGGCCTTTTGCTTTAATATACTCTCCCATGGCAGTTTTTTGGGGTTGGTACATATTGCGCTCGAGAGCCGTTTGGTTTTTTACCCCAAGTAACCCCAAACTCACATTTGGTGGTATGGAAGGCGAACCAAAACGAGAGATGTATGATCTGATTCCGGAGGAATTGTATCCAACCACCTTTAATATTTTGCCGGGAGAAAATTTTGAAACTATTTTAATAAAATTAAAAAAGTCAGGTATAAATTATCCGTTTATCGTAAAGCCAGAAATTGGTGGCCAGGGAATATTGTTTAGAAAAATTGATGATGAAGCATCATTAGCACATTATCACTCCCTGATTCCTGTGGAATATATTGTGCAAAGAATGGTGCATTATCCAATTGAGGTCAGCGTATTTCACATACGAAAGCCTGATGAACAAAAAGGAATTGTTACAGGCTTTTTACATAAAATTCCCTTACAGGTTTTGGGTGATGGGAAACATACTTTACAAGAGCTTGTTTTGCTAAACCCCAAAGCTGAAAAACGTCACAACGATTTGCATAGTCGACATGCGGAAATGTGGGACAAAATTATTCCAAAAAATGAAAAGTATATTTTAAGTTATGCCGCCAACCATAACAGGGGTGCCCATTTTATCGATTTAAAAGATTTTATAAACGATGACTTAGTAGATGTATTTGATAAGCTCAGCATAAGAATAAACGATTTCTTTTATGGCCGTTATGATGTGATGTGCAACAGCATTGAAGAACTGCAGCAAGGTAAAAATTTTACGATTTTAGAGTACAATGGTTGTGGTGCAGAGCCTAATCATTTTTACGATACGGGTTATACTTTGGGCGGTGCCTATAAGGAAATTTTAAAACACTGGAAACTGCTCTACCAAATAAGTAAACACAATGCTGACAAAGGCATAAAGCCATGGGGCTTTTGGAAGGGTGTAAAGTTTCTTAGAAAGACAAAACGTTTGTACAGATTTATGAAAGCTGTTGACGAAAAAATTGGATAATTAAAATGATTTTCCATGGGTAAGATGAATAAGCTTATCAGTCAGAAATTTACTTTTACTCATAGTTTTCACTAACATATTTGTTGCGGAAGTTCTGCCAAAAAAATACTGAACGAGCTTGCCTGTTGCAACTCTTGTTTCAAAATTTACTTTCCAGTTTTTTCTATAATTTAATTCCATTTCCTTCCTACTTATATGCTTATTGAGAAATGAAGAAATTTCTATGGCTGCAAGCTTTGAACCGTGCATAGCCATGCTCATCCCGTTGCCACATAAAGGTGTTATCATTCCGGCGGCATCGCCAATCATTAATATATTATTTTCTACAGCATTTTTTTTGCTGAAGGAAATTTGCGAAATAGAAAGTGGTGCATCGTAACAATGCTCCATACTTTTAAATACTTTTTTTAAATGGGGATTTTGATATAGAACTTCTTCCTCAGCTTTTTTTATTGATCCCGCTTTTTTTATGTTAGACGCTTTTGTTAAATAGCACACACAATATCTATCATCTTCAATCTTAGACATACCGCAATAGCCATCTTTAAAATTATGCAGGGCAATTACATCAGGTGGGAAATCCATTTTTACATGGTATTTTATTCCAACATAATTATTTAGTCTGGACGAAGTTTTATTTATAAAAGGACGTTTCCATTTCACATCAAAATTGCTACGTTTGCCCCAAGAGCCCGCACATACTTTGGTAATAAATTCACCCTTGTTTGTTTTGATATTAAAGAAGGTATCATCAAAGAGCACATCTTCGGCCTTACAGTTTTCCATAATTGTGACACCTAATTCAACCGCTAAATTTTTAAGTAAATAATCAAGTCTGTAACGGCTGATGCCGAAACCTCCTAAGTCTAAATCAGATTTTAAAGTCTCGCCATCTGGAGAGGTTACCCAAAGCTTATTGATGAATGCAACTTCGTTGTCTTTCAAATTAACGCCAATTTCATTTGTAAGAAAATTCCAACTTTCCATACTAATATATTCGCCACAAACTTTGTGAAAAGGATAGGTTTCTTTTTCAAACAAGATGACTGAATGACCTTTACGTGCTAACTGTATTGAAAGATTTAGACCTGCCAGCCCGCCACCAATTATGCCTACATCATATGTGCGTTTTTCAATCATTTTTTACAGACAACAAGGTAACGAAATGCCCATTTCCATTTTACAGCATAGGTTGAAATACCTGCTTTCGCAAAGAGTAACTGCCAATCTTTTTTTGTGAAACTTCTACTTACTGATATTGGGCCATCGTTTTTTACCATGTAAGATTTTGAGAAAATTGCGGTGAGCCATTTTATCAGGTAATAAGCTACAGTATTGCGTTGCAGGTCATTTATAAAAAAGCCTTCTTTACTGTTTTTGTGCATCCACTGTAGCATAAAAACCAATTGTTCATCAGTAAAATGGTGACAAAATAAAGAAGAGAATATCACATCGGGCTGTGTATTAAAATACACTTTGCTATAATCACTGGCTATCCAGTTGGCTTTTAATTCAGGATATTGTTGGGCTGCAAAATCTATACATGTCTCTTTTAAATCTATACCGATAAAAGTTGAACTTTTATATTTTTTTGAAATTGCCTTCAGGTTATCTCCGCCGCCACATCCAATTTCACAAATAACAAGGGATTGGTTTTTTGTAGTAGAAAATTGATCTAATCCATTAAGAGTAATCGAATGTCCGCCGAGTAAAGTATTGATTGTGTTAAGTTCCTCCATGCAGATTTTAATATCTCCAAAAGGCAGGTTATCATCGTCTAATATTTCCTTTTTATTGCTCCGGTATCTTAAATCAATCATAACTAGCAGTAAAGGTTTCCATTGTTAAGCCGGGGCCAAAAGCTGCACCAAAAATAACCGCATTCTGTTCGTTACCAACTTCCAGTTCATTCATTATTTTCTGTAAAACAAAAAGAATAGTGGGGGAGCTCATATTGCCATAATCATTCAAAACTTCATAAGACGGTTGAAAGTCCTCTTTTGATAGTTGCAAACTTTCTGCTATAGATTGTAATATTTTTTTCCCACCTGGGTGAATGCACCAATTTGTTACATCTTCTTTTTGTCTTCCGGTTTTATCCAACGCTGCCGCAACAAGCTTTTCAAAATCTGCTTTTATAAGTTCGGGTATATAGCCACTCAAAGTCATTAAAAAGCCGCTGGATGAAAGTGACCACGACATGTCTTTTTTGCCTTTAAAAATTACATCTGAGTAAAAATTTTCAATGCGTAATCCTTTACCTGCGTTATCGCCCTGCATTAATATCGCCGCACAACCATCCGCAAAAAGTAAAGAAGAAGTAAGGTTATCTACCGAAAATTCTTTTTGAAAATGGAGTGTGCAAAATTCTGTGCAAACAACAATTACGTTTGCATTAGGGGAACTGTTGCAAAATGCATCGGCTATTTTCATAGCATGTATGGCGGCATAACAGCCCATAAAATTTACAGAGGTCCGTACAATAGTATGTGATAGACCCATCTTTTCCATCACTTGTAAGTCGAGTCCCGGCGCACTCATGCCCGTACAACTTACTGTAATGAGGTGGGTAATTTGATCTTTGTTTATTTTCCCTTCAATGCATTTTTCAATGGTTTCTACAGAAAGATCCGGTGCAAAGCGATTATAAATTGCCATTCGATCTCCAATATTTGGAATGGAATTTTCCTCCTTGTCAGCGGTAAAAAAAGTACGTGAATCTTCAGCAGTTGTGAAATCTGCAAGTACAGAATGCCTGTATTCTATACCGCTCTGGCGATATAAGAACCCTAATTTTCGTGTGTCATCCTCGCTGTTATTATAAACTTCGTCTGCATATGTAAACAAATCAGTTTGTGCGTGTTTGTGTGCCGGTACGCCTGTAGCTATCGAAATGATCTTACTCAAAATTTTTCTTTTATTATTAAAATAATTATAAACGCTGTATTGCTGCAAATCGCAGCTATCCAGTTCATTCGCATTGTATTTTTAAAGTTTGCTGCATCATTGTTCTTCCTTACTTTATTGTACCACCATAAAAAATAAATAAATGTCGGTAGAAAACAATTTAATAATATAAAAAATCGATCCAGCTCTAGGTTAGTTGCAAAGTAGTATCCAATTAACAACATTGCACTAAAAAACATTATTGCTGCAAGAAAAAAAGTACCCCTGTAACCCAATAGCATACTTATAGTTTTAACGTTATCTGCTTTATCTTGTTTATGTTGGTATATCTGAGTGAGTGGATAAAAACTTCCCACGATAAGTGTACTTGCAAGAGCCGGCAGACAAGCAAAAGTGCTAGGGTTAATAATGTCGCAACCTTTAGCCACCATAGCATATACGACGGTGCCCTGGAAAGCGATTGCAACTATATAGCTCACAATCGGTAATTTTTTTAAACGGATTTTTCTATAGCTGTATGCTTTTGATGCTAAAATGTAAAAAATGAGTGCTGTAAAAAAATATGTATTTACAAAAAGAGCTGCAAATAATGCAAGTACATCTAACAATATTGTTGCATGTAATAACTGTTTTGTAGGAGGCAACGGGTGTTTAATACCGCCTATGCTTTCCTCATCTTTGTCCATAAAGCTATTATAGCCGTTGCTTGCAGGGTAAACCAGTAAATGTAAAATAACAAACACCAATATAGCTCTGTAAAAATCAATTTCATTTATTTGGCTAAGTGCAAACCAATAAATGGGCATTAAGAAAAAAGAAAATTTAATTCTTAATAGCTGAATGGTAGATGCTTGTAATTTAAAACACATTTGTTGTAATGTAAACCTAAATTGTTAATTATCTAATTGTGTAAGATGGTGCGTTAAATAGGTTGTAGTTTTAAGAAAATCAAATTAAGCTTATGAAAAAAATATTTATTATTTCATCATTTTTTATTTCGTTAATGGTAAACGGGCAAGATTATTTGCCGACGGATGATGGGAGTAAGTTACATTTTGTGATAAAAAACCTTGGGATTAATACCGGTGGTGATATAACTGGCTTAAAAGGTAAAATCGTTTTTAATGCAAAAAATACTGGAGGATGTTTTTTTGATGTTACCGTAGCTGTTAAAACAATTGACACCGACAATGGAAAAAGAGACGAGCATTTAAAGAAGCAGGAATATTTTGATGTTGCAACCTATCCTGTAATACACTTAGTAAGCACAAAGATTGAACCCGGCGCTGACTTAAAACATTTTACATTTAAGGGAAACCTTACTATAAAGAATGTCACCAAAGCTATCAGCTTTCCATTTACTGCTGAGGGGAAAGCAGGGGGCGCATTATTTGTTGGGAATTTCGAGATAAACCGGGTTGATTTTGGGGTAGGACAGGAAAGTTTTAGCCTATCAAATAAAATAAAAGTTACGCTTAGTGCTTTTGCGAAAGGACAATAATTTTATTATTCATGTTTATTGTGGCATAAAATTTTAATATTGCTTCTTAAAAATAATCATTGGTAAAGCTTTTTAAAATTTTTTTGTGGGGTCTGGTCATAAGTTTTCTTGGGTCGCTACCTTTAGGAACTCTGAACGTGGCCGCAATGCAAATTGGCATTTATGAAGGCGTAAAAAATGCATTGTATTTTTCATTTGGTTCTTTACTTGTTGAAATGTTGTACGTAAGAATATCTTTGATAGGAATAAACTGGTTACAAAAGCAACAACGGTTGATGAAAATTATGCAATGGGTTACTTTCGGCATTATTGTACTCCTTGCATTTGGCAGTTTTTACGCAGCCATAAAAACAAGCAGCGGTGCCCAAAATGTAAATGCTAACCCTTACAAAAACATAAATATCAGCAGGTTTCTGCTTGGCGCATTCGGCTGTGCTATCAACCCCATAGTAGTTATTTTTTGGTTTGGTTGGAGCACTGTACTTTTTACCAAAAAGATATTAAAGCCAGTTAATAGTTATTACAACAGTTATATTGTGGGAATAGGCTTGGGCGCACTAGCGGGCAATTGTGTTTTTATTTTTGGCGGCAAATGGCTGGTAGAAAGAATTGCCAACAGCCAGCAATATCTTAATTGGGTAATTGGAAGTGTTTTTGCCCTTACTGCTATTATTCAACTTATAAAAAACGTAAGGAACAAACCAATCGCTCAAAAAATGGAAGAGGTGATAGCAAAAGATATCAATCTCGTAAGTGAAAAAAAAGTATTAGAATCTGACGCTTTTTAATTCTCCATTTCTACAGCCCATTTGTCTCTTTCATCGGGGCTTAATTTCCACGGAGCATAATTGGTTTCAATATTAGTAAACATTCCATTCCATTCCTGCGGTGCATTGCTGTCTTCCATAATTAAACTTCTTCGCAACTCGAGTATAATTTCTAGTGGGTTAATGCTTACCGGACAGGCTTCTACACAGGCGTTGCATGTAGTGCAAGCTCTCAATTCTTCTACTGAAATGTAATCGTTTAACAACGTTTTTCCATCATCTACAAACGAACCGTTTTTCTCAATATTTTTACCCACTTCTTGTAAACGATCTCTCGTGTCCATCATTATTTTTCTTGGACTTAAAAGCTTACCCGTCATATTCGCTGGGCAGGCACTTGAGCAACGCCCACATTCTGTGCAGGAATATGCGCCCATTAAATTTGTCCATTTTAAATCAAAAATATCCTTGGCACCAAACTTCATCGGTTCACCAACATCTGTAGGTGCAAGCTCCGGCTGCATCATATATTTTACTTCGTTTTGTACACTGAGCATATTATCCATTTCGCCCAAAGGCTCCAACCTTCCATAATAGGAGTTTGGGAAAGCCAATGCAATGTGCAGGTGTTTGCTGTATGGCAAATAATTTAGAAAAGCAAGAATTCCGGCAATATGCAGCCACCAGCTTGTTCTTTCAATTGCAATAAGCGAGTAGGTTGAAAAATTATTAAATAGTGGCGCAATAAAACCTGATATGATAAAACTTCCTGTTTCCCTGTAATGCTCGCTTCCCTTAAGTTGCAGTGCCCTGTCTGTTGCATTCATTAAAAGAAATAAGGACATCAATATAATTTCAACAACTAAAATTAAGTTGGCATCGGTGCGTGGCCACCCATTTAAATCTTTGCTAACAAATCGCTTAAGTTTAATAATATTTCTTCTTGCTAAAAAAACAACACAAACCGCTAAAACTCCAAAGGCTAAAAGCTCGAAGAAATTTATGGCAATAGTGTAGAGACTACCAAGTGTTCCTAAAAACAAACGGTGAGTGCCAAAAATACCATCAAGCAAAATTTCTAATACCTCAATATTTATAATTATAAAACCGGCGTATATAATAAAATGCATAATAGCGACAGGCTTGTTCTTAAACATTTTTTTTTGTCCTAATGCTAAGAGCAATAAATTTCTCCATCTCAAAGGTTTATTGTCACTAACATCTTCCGCTTTGCCAAGAAAAATATTTTTTCTTATCCTCACAATGTTCTTAGTGAATAACCAAATTGACAAAGCCAACAGTACAAAAAATATTATTTGAGGGATGTAGTGCATATGAGTTTTTATGTACGTAAAGTTAAAGCAAATACATTTTAGTGTTGTGAGATAAGTAGGTCCTTTAAAAAATTTTCGCTTATTGATAATGGGATTTTGTACTTTCATCGAATCAAATAAACATCGTTTGTATGGTTTTAAACGCTTCATCGGCTGATAGAAAACTGCGCCGAATGGCACTGGAAATTGCCGAACGCAATGAAGGGGTGGATGAAATTATCATAATAGGCATAAAGGAAAATGGGATTTTTATTGCAAAAAAGATTGAGGAATACCTTCATCCTTTTTTTGGTGGGAAACTTAAAACAGTCGCATTAACGATTGATAAAAAAAATCCAAATGAAGTTGTTTTAAGTGAAGAAGTTACGATAGAGAAGAAACTCATTTTATTGGCTGACGATGTAGCAAATAGCGGGAAAACAATGTTGTATGCTTTAAGACCTTTGCTTTTAAAATTTCCCAGCCAAATACAAACGCTTGCCCTCGTTGAAAGGACGCATAAAACCTTTCCGATTGCTTTAAATTACGTTGGCCTGTCAGTATCAACTACCAAACAAGAAACGATTGTGGTTAGTGTATCTGAAGGAAAAATATCCGGGGCGCATATTGTTACAGCCTAAATTTTCACATTGTTGTATTATTGTTTTTAAATTGTTTAAAGACAATAACCTTACTGGGGAAAAATATACTCACTTTATTAATTATTTCGTGTAATTTCATATATGGGATCAACTTTACTTCATAGCTACACTGTTTACCTTGCAGATGATGACGCTGACGATAGATTTCTTTTTGAGCAAGCTTTGATGGAAGTAAAAAAGAATGTAAAAATAACCATGCTTAACAATGGGGAGCAGTTAATGAAATGCCTCGATGAGAAGGAGACGCATCATCCTAATGTAATTTTTTTAGATCTAAATATGCCATTAATGAATGGAATAGAATGTTTGGATGAAATAAAAAAAGACAAAAATCTTAAAAATATTCCCGTTATTATATTTTCTACCTCAACGCTTAATGAGACTATAAACCAAGTTTACATAAAAGGTGCAAATTACTACATGTGCAAACCTGATAATTTTGGCAAGTTGAAACTCCTTCTTCACAAGGTTTTTGCCATGAACTTAAGTGGCGATCAAATGCAAGCAAATCGGGATAATTTTATTATAAGCGTATAATTTTACAATATTTTTTTTTGTGGCAAAAAATTTGACACATTAGCATTAAAACTTTATGGAAAAAGAAGAAATTAGAATTGAAGATTCTAACAATACGCATCAAATTTTTAAAGATGAAAATACCCATGCGAAGGTTATGAAACATCTTGCTGACGAAGATGACGAAATAACTGCAGAGGACATTTTAAACATAAAAACTGAAATGTCTACGGCTACTCAAGCAGATTTTGATAAAGCGGCGAGGAGAGAGGGCTTTTCAGAGGAAGAAATAGAAGCGATTAAAAATGCAAAAAATTAAATTTTACTCCTTTTTTTGAATATTCTAAAGAGGGGGTGGGTAATTTGAAGATATTTAAGATATTTAGCGCAAGCTTTATACCTTTCTTGTTCGTTTTTATTTTAGATAAATCTATATCAGGCGCCAGATACCATTGACGGTATCTTTCTATATCAGGTCTTGAGAAATTTAAGTTTCCTAATTTATCTCGGCCAAAATTATCTCTGGCACCAAACATACCTTCTGCGCCCGTGCCTATTGATATTTGCAACCATGCAGGTATTCTGCTGCTAGGGAAAAATGGTTTAAGTGTTGTACTCAGCCAATAGGTTTGGCCATTGTAATCTTTCAAAAAACGCTCAGGTTCACTCCGGCCAAAAATATCATTGCTTCTTGCATTTAAAGAATTATCAGCGTAGTTCTTTTTATGAAAGGAAAATTTGAATTGTATCCGCTGTTCATCCCATGCAAATTCCTGTGCAACAAGTAAACTACTTCCTGCAATATTTGCGGCAAAATCTCCCCAGCTCCATCCCCATTCGGAACTAAAACCATCAAGCGTTTCAATTACGGTCTGGTAAGCTGCACCACTAAAACCGCCAATTAAAATTCTTTTTTTCCTTTCAATGCCCGTCCACCGCCATAGTTCCATGCTCGCTTTACTTTCAGCATAAGCACTATATGCGTGCCCTATCTTATCTATCTGCAACCACTCGCTATTATCGTTAAAAAAGTGAAATTTACTTTGCGGATAGTCTTTGTACCATGCACTGTAAAGCCCTATCATTCCTACACTGTAGAGGGTAACATTTGCAATTGCTACACCCTTTACCCGTTTTTTATTGAAAGCATATTCTTTGGGTGAATAAGGTCTAGCTATCAAACTTGGTAACTTACCCTGAAGCATTGTTGTTGAATTGATAGGGAGAGCGTTTAATGTATCTGTTCCTACTTGTGCAGTGGTTCTTGTTACTAATGTAAAAAGGAGCGAATAAATAAATAAAATTTTGAAAGTAAATGTGCGATTCATCAACAAAAGTGACTGATTTGTAAAAATCCCTTATTAAAAAACAAAAATAATAGTTCTGATTTGATAACTTACGATTATAATAATTATGAAGATGTTTAAATAAAAAATATGGAAAAAATTATAGAGCAAAACGTACAAAAGTGGCTTACCGGTAATTACGATGAAGCGACAAAAGAAGGTATTGTAGCGTTACAAAAAAATGATCCCGATGGTTTGGCGGATGCATTCTACCAAAATTTAGAATTTGGTACGGGCGGCCTTCGTGGAGTTATGGGTATTGGTACCAACAGAATAAATAAATATACCATCGGTATGGCTACGCAGGGATATGCCAACTACTTAAAAATGTGCTTTGGAGAAGATGTGAGTGTAGCCGTAGCGCATGATTGCAGAAACAACAGCAGAACCTTTGCAGAAATAACGGCAAATGTATTTGCTGCCAATGGCATAAAAGTCTATTTGTTTGAAAGTTTACGACCTACACCCGAACTGAGCTTTGCTATACGTCATTATCATTGCAAGGGTGGTGTTGTTTGTACGGCGAGTCATAACCCAAAAGAATACAACGGTTATAAAGCTTATTGGGATGATGGTGCCCAAATGGTTACACCGCATGATGAAAATGTGATTAAGGAAGTAGAAAAAATTGCAAGTGTAGATGATGTTAAGTGGAGCGGTGGAGAGCAAAATATTATTAGCATTGGCAAAGAGACAGACACTTTATATCTTGAAATGGTAAAAGGTTTAAGCATTTATCCTGATGTATGTGCAAAACAACACGATCTCAAAATTGTGTACACACCTATCCACGGTACGGGTATTATGCTTGTTCCCGATGTTTTAAAATTATATGGTTTTACAAATGTGCATATTGTAAATGAACAGGCTACGCCCGATGGCAACTTCCCAACGGTTGCATACCCTAACCCTGAAGAAAAAGAGACAATGAGTATGGGGCTGGCACAGGCTAAGGAAATAGATGCTGATATTTTATTGGGTACTGATCCAGATTCAGATAGAGTGGGTATTGGCGTAAAAAATGATAAAGGTGAGTGGATACTTATGAATGGGAACCAGACGGCTTTACTTGCCTTTAATTATATGATAGAAGCAAGAAAAGCAAAAGGAATTGCCGCACCAAATGATATGGTTGTTAAAACCATTGTTACGACCGATATGATTGACAAAATTGCTGACCGAAATGGCGTTGCGTGCTACAATGTTCTCACCGGCTTTAAATGGATCGCATCTCTTATAAAAGAAAAGGAAGGAAAAGAAAACTACATCATTGGTGGCGAAGAAAGTTTTGGTTTAATGATTGGCGATAAAATAAGAGACAAAGATGCTGTGAGTGCAGTAGCGCTTATTTGCGAAATGGCTGCTTATGAAAAAAACAAAGGTCGTAGCTTGTTTGAAAAATTAATTGACCTCTATGTAGATTATGGCTTTTACAAAGAAAATCTTATTAGCATTACAAAAAAAGGTATGAACGGCGCTGCGGAAATTGCTGCCATGATGGAAGGCTACAGAAAAAATCCTCCGCTCACTATATGCGGGACTGCAGTACAGAATTTACTTGACTACGAGTTGCAAACCGGTAAAAATTTACAAACAGGAGCGGAGTGGAAAATTGATCTGCCAAAAAGTAACGTACTTCAATTTGAACTGGCAGACGGTACAAAAATTTCTGCAAGGCCAAGCGGAACAGAACCAAAAATAAAATTTTATTTTAGTGTAAATGAACCACTCATGAGCGCAGCAAAATTTTATGAAACAGAAAAAATACTTGACGATAAAATAAGTGCAATTATAAAAGATATGGGATTGTAGGAGGCGTAGATAATTTTATTTAAATAAAGAAGCCGGACATTGTTCGGCTTTTTTTATATTGCAGCATTACCATGAAGAACAACGAAGATACCTACCGCCACAAGGGCATGCGAAAAAAACTGCTGGATGTTTTAAGAGAAAAAGGAATATCTGATGAGCAGGTATTAACTGCAATGAATAATATACCAAGGCATTTTTTTATGGACAGTGCTTTAGATAACATCGCTTATGAAGATCGGGCATTTCCAATTTCAGACGGGCAAACAATATCGCAGCCTTATACAGTTGCATACCAGACGCAATTACTGCAAATAAAAAAAAATGATAAAATACTTGAAATAGGTACAGGTAGTATTTATCAGGCGACAGTGTTGGCAGAACTTGGCGCAAAAGTTTTTACAATTGAGCGGCAGAAAAATCTTTTTGATAAAACAAAGCATTACATTTTTAAAAATAAATACAGTAACCTTAAATTCTTTTATGGTGATGGTTTTGAAGGGCTTCCAACCTTTGCACCTTTTGATAAAGTGATTATAACTGCTGCTGCACCCTTTATCCCACCAAAATTAATGCAGCAATTAAAGCCAGGTGGTAATATGATTATTCCTGTTGATGAAGGAGCACTTCAGCGGATGCTGAGACTTACTAAAAAAGCAGACGGAACCTGGAGTGAGGAAATATTTGAAAATTTCAGCTTTGTACCAATGTTGCAAGGGAAAAACAGATAAAGAAACCTGTGAGAAGCGCTGTACATATTAATTGGTGGCGCTACACCATATTTTTTCCGCAGGCATGCATTATTTAAAACATAAATTTTTCTTTTTGTTATTACATTTCCAAACCAATCTTTTTCATAAGCAAACTTGCGTTCATGTTTGTACAAACGCCCTTTTTTAATTTATAATCAAAGAAAAGTTCTTCGTCATTTACCTGCGCATCAAAATGGTAATTTAAAATATTATTGGTAAATTCTTTTTCTAACCCTGCAAGTTCAACGTCGTGTGTAGCCAGTATTGCAGAAGCTTTTTGTTTAATAAGTTGTCTAATCAAAGCCTCAGAACCGGTATGGCGATCAAGTGAATTAGTACCCCGCAGAATTTCGTCCAGTAAAATAAACACCTGCTCACCTTGGTTTATTTTTTCAATGACTGTTTTTAATTTTTTTAATTCAGCATAAAAAGTGCTTGTGCTTTCTTCTAAATTATCAGCAATACGCATACTGCTTATTAACTGTATTGCAGATATGCTAAAGGTTTCTGCACAAACGACTGCGCCCGCCATGGTAAGAATTGTGTTAACACCAATGCTCCGCAAGTAGGTA
>JBBREY010000033.1:0-26894 GCA_038225275.1 Chitinophagales bacterium
TCGCAAATGAACCAATTGAAAATTACTTGTCTTACCATAAAATAGATATCGCTTGTAAATATTTCTTCGAAAATGGAAAAGAAATAAATGCCTACAGCAACCAGGATTTGTTTGCAAACGAAATGCAGGAAAAGACTGGTGAGCCAAAAGAGAACATTACAAATTATTTAGCCAGATCTGAAAAGCTGTATAACAACGTAGCAAATATTTTTTTAAATTATTCTTTGCATAAAAAAAGTACCTGGCTTAGTCCCCGGTCTTTTAGAGCACTCAGTTCAATTAAGTTTCCCTATATTTTTAAATCTTTAAACCAGTACAACACAAGTTTTAAAGCAAAAGAAACGCAGCAAATTTTTAATCGCTTTGCAACTTATAATGGCAGCAATCCTTACAAAGCACCTGCTATGCTTAGTCTCATTCCACATTTAGAACAAACAGAAGGCGCTTATTATCCGCAGGGCGGCATGATAAATATTACCAATGCTTTATACAAACTTGCGCTTAAAAAAGGCGTTCAATTTCATTTCGATGCAGCCGTTCAAAAAATAATTTGTCCTGATAATATTGCAGCAGGCGTTGTAGTAAACCAGGAAAATATTATGGCTGATGTGGTTGTAAGCAACAGCGATGTATATTTTACTTACAAGAATTTGCTCAACAATAATATTAAAGCTAAAAAAGTTTTAAAACAGGAAAGAAGCAGCAGTGCACTCGCTTTTTATTGGGGCATCAACACTTCTTTCTTACAACTGGAATTACATAATATACTTTTTAGTGAAAATTATTCAGCGGAGTTTGATTATATTTTTAATAGTAAAAAATTATACAGCGATCCAACAATTTATATAAACGTTACCAGTAAAATAGAGAAAGCGCAGGCACCGGAAGGCTGCGAAAATTGGTTTGTAATGATAAATGTTCCGGCGACCAATACTTACGATGTTGAAGCAGTAAAAGCAGCAGCAAAAGAACATATTATTGCAAAATTAAACCGTATTTTAAAAACAGATATTGCAGCTCATATTGTGAACGAAACTTTTTTGCACCCACAATCTATAGAAGCAAATACAGGCTCCTATTTGGGTTCGTTGTATGGTACAAGTTCCAACTCAAAAACCGCAGCTTTTTTACGTCATCCTAACTTTTCAAAGCGAATTAAGAACTTGTATTGTTGCGGCGGTAGTGTACACCCCGGTGGCGGCATACCACTCTGTTTAAAAAGTGCAAAAATTGTAAGTGATCTTGTAAAGCATGATATTAAAAATGATAGAAAAGTACATGCTTAAAAGCAGAACACAGACAGCAACGGCATTGGCAATTTTCTTTCATTTGATTGGTTTTGTTGGAATGTTTTTCAATAAAGATTTTTTTACAGCCGCAACACCTTATAACTTGTTGCTGATGTTTGGCCTGCTACTATATACACAACAAAAAATTAGCGTTGGCTTTATTGTTTTTGTGGTTGTTTGCTTTGTACTAGGAATTGGGGTGGAAATTATTGGCACGTCTACAGGGTATTTATTTGGCGAATATGCTTATGGTAAAACACTCGGTTTTAGTTTAAAAAATGTGCCGCTTGTAATTGGGATAAATTGGTTTATCATTATTTATTGCAGCGGTATTACGGTACATCGATTCTTAGAAAAAATTTCCGCCAAGCTCGAAACCATTACAGGCGCACCCTCGCCTGTTATCCGTTTCTTCTCAGTAATATCTGATGGTGCAATGCTGGCAGTTTTTTTCGATTGGATATTAGAACCTGCAGCTATAAAACTGGGTTACTGGCAGTGGTTGGGCGACGGACAAATACCAACATACAATTACCTGTGTTGGTTTATTATCAGTTTCGGATTAATGAGTGTTTTCACTTTCTTAAAGTTCGAAAAGAAAAATATTTTTGCGGTAAATTTACTTATGATTATGATGATGTTTTTTATGTTAATAAGAACTTTTTTATGAATTTAATTATATACTTATCAATCACGCTCACCACCTTCTTTTTAATGGAAGGTATAACGTGGGCAACCCATCGTTACGTTATGCATGGCTTCTTATGGTTTTTGCACGAAGATCATCACCAGCCGCACGGCTCACTATTTGAAAAAAACGATGCATTCTTTTTAATTTTTGCTATACCAAGTTGGTTGTGCATTATGCTTGGTTTGCAAAACCAAAATTACATTGCTGCAGCAATTGGTTTCGGAATAGCTATGTATGGGTTTGCCTATTTTTTAGTGCATGATGTTATTATTCACCAGCGTTTTAAATGGTTTACCCGTAGCAGTAATGTATATGTGCGCACAATCCGCTGGGCACATAAAATGCACCACAAGCATATGGGTAAAGAGCACGGCGAAAGTTTTGGCATGTTGTACGTAGCCCAAAAGTATTGGGAAAAAGTAAAAGCCGATAAAGCACGAAAAGTGTTCTAAAAATAATTTGGGCGTGCGCCCTGTCGAGGGGCGCCGGGCTTTCCGCATATACTCCTCGCATTTGCTGCGCAAATACTGTGGGGTACATTGCTACAATCCCTCACGCAAGGGCTCACGGTTTCATAGTCTAATAATTTTGCAGGGATTTCAATTGTAAATTCTTAAGCTGATGGTTTAATTAAAGGCTTTTAGCAGCCTTTGATATACAAGAAGAAGGCACTTTTACTATTGCCATTAAGACTCTAAACTTTTCAACTTGATTTTTCATTTGTTCTTAGCTTATAATTTTATTGAATCTCAAAATATCCTTCAAATTAAATAATTACTAAATTGATGATTATATAAATTTAAAAGTATCTTGACAGACGTAGGGGGAAATAAATCATGATTAATAGATGCAAATAATTCAAAGTATACAAAATAGAATTTATGAAATTCGTGGTGAAAGAATCATGCTTGATTTTGATTTAGCTTCTTTATATGAAATTCCTACCAAAGCCTTAAACCAAGCTGTAAAAAGGAATTTAAAAAGATTTCCAGCTGATTTTATGTTTAGGCTCACAATCGCCGAATGGATAAATATCCGGTCACAATCTGTTACCGCATCAAAAAATATCGATGTTTTTCAGTCACAAATTGTTACCGCATCCCAATCTAAAAGAAATACCTCGTTAACACCTTATGCTTTTACTGAACAAGGCGTTGCAATGCTTTGTGGAGTTCTAAATAGTGATAAGGCAATTGAAATGCATGTTGCTATTATGAGGGCTTTTGTGGCAATTAAAAAGATTCTTCTCCAACAAACTGATTTTAAATTACAAATGGATCAAATTAAAGAACGGCTTAGTGAGCATGATGCGCAATTAAACCAAATTTATGATGCTATGGAAAATTTACTGGACGAAAAGGCTGCACAAAGAAAATGGGAGGAAAGACAACGAATAGGTTTTAATAAATAATAAAGAAAAAATTGAATACTCATTACACCTATTATTTAATACTTGCCTGTTCTGTAGCAGGCCCGTTTGCACTAAGCTTCGATAAAAAAGTAGCCTTCCATAAAAAGTGGAAAGCAGTTTTTACAGCAATGCTGTTACCTGCACTTTTCTATATTGTGTGGGATAGCATTTTCACATCACTTAACGTTTGGTTTTTTAATGAGCCGTATGTACTTGCTCAAACTTTTTTATACAACCTGCCTTTAGAGGAGCTGTTGTTTTTTTTCGTGGTGCCTTATTGCTGCACTTTTATTTATGAATGTATTCGTTGTTATTTTCCCTCGTTAAAAACAACTAAACTATCAGATACAATTTTGTTTTCATTAGCTGTGTTGCTCTTAATTTTTGCCGGCTTTACAAAGCATCTTTATTATACATTTTATACTAGCATTTTTCTTGCTGCTTTTATATTCATCTTTTTTATTTTTAGAAAATACTTCTCTTCATTTAATAGTACCGTTTTCTTAATAGCCTATGCCATTATTATCATTCCTTTTTTAATAGTTAACGGTTTTCTTACCGCTATCCCCGTAATAACATACAACGATGCAGAAAACCTTGCAATTCGTATTTACACAATACCTGTAGAAGATATTTTTTATGGAATGTTGTTGGTAATGATGAATATTGCCGGGTACGAGAAATTGTTGAAGCGATCATAATCAGACGCAGTTTTTAATTTATAAGCTTGGTTTTAATGCACTTCATACATTTCTTCCCATCTTGTAGTATATCGTGGACTGCGCATTTCCACCCTCATTTTCCAATCTCTTTTTGTGCCGCTGGCAGCAAACTTTAATACATCATCCCTCATAGAAAAATTTACGTTATCAATCATATCCATCAATAAACGTTTGCCGTTGTTTTTTTCAGAGACAAATAGATTTGACTGGATCGTATCGTCAGGTACCAGACCACTCAGCATCACGCCGGCTTTTTTATACTGCTTTGTTTTATCAAAAATTTTATCGACCAAACCAGTTGCAAATTTAATAAGCTCGTTTGTAGCGCTTGTTGCCACGGGGATTAAAGTGTAATGACTAAGAGTATTTCCATGCCTGAAACGCCCGTTGTTAGATGGCTCTTTGGTAACAACAAAAACACTAATAACAGTTGCAGCACTTTTTTGGCGCCGGAGCTTTTCTGCTGCACGGCTAGTATAGGTTGCAACTGCTTCTTTTATATCTGCTTTGCTGGTCACTGTTTGCCCAAACATGCGTGTGCTGGCAATCATTTTTTTTACTGTTAACTGTTCATCGGCTAATGCCAAAGCAGGCTCGCCATTTAGTTCCTTAATCATTCTAGAGCCTACAACCCCGCCTAAGTTTTTATAAGCCCAAGGCGCAGTTCTTTTGCTGAGATCCAATGCTGTGTAAACGGCATTAAATTCTTTTAGTTTTTCTGCATATTGTCTGCCAATTCCCCATACTTCATTCACCGGAGTTGCTTGCAGCGCTCGTTCGATTTTTTCTTTTGTATCTAAAACAACTACACATTGTGTTTTTACTTTGTGTTTTTTTGCCAAATGGTTGGCTACTTTACACAACACTTTTGTGGGTGCCACTCCGATAGACACTTTAATGCCAGTCCATTGCTCAACCGTTTCTCTAATGTATAAGCCTACTTTAAAAAGATCTTGTTTATTAAATTCTCCTAAATCTAAAAAGGCTTCATCTACAGAATATACTTCTACATTTTCATCGCCAAGTAAAATTCGCAATGTATCCATTACACGCTTGCTCATATCGCCATACAAATTATAGTTAGATGAAAAAGTGGCAACGTTGTGTTTTTCTATTAATGGTTTTGATAAAAAATACGGTCCTGCCATACCTACTCCAATTTGTTTTGCCTCGTCAGATCGAGAGATGATGCAACCATCGTTGTTGCTAAGCACAACAACGGGTTTTTCATCCAACTCCGGACGAAACAACCGCTCACAGGAACAATAAAAACTGTTGCAATCTATAATGGCTTTCATTTAAAGTTTTATTTCTTTTTCCAACGCCATCGTGGTTTCCAATCGCCATCGGGGTTTTAACCGCCGATGGGGTTTAGCGTTGTTAGTAGAAACAATTTTTAGTTTAATATTTTTCTTAATTATTTTAAAGTTAAAAAACCCCGATGGCGGCTTTTTAGCCCCATCGGCGGTTACTTGAGAGTTTTATTTTTGATCTAAACCCCATCTGCGGTTATATAAAAAGTTTTCTATCACTCCATAATAAATTTATTAATCTCAAAGTCGTTCATTCTCCCTTCATGATATTTGATAAAGTTTTCTTTTCCACCAAACCAGTCCAACACTTTTTGTGACGCTAAAAAAGTGTTGTCATTGTTTAAAATGGAATGATAAGATGAATGTTGCCAGTCTTTAAAATCTTTTACAAAGCCGTGTCGCTGAGGATTATAATGGCAATAATAAATCATAGAAGTAAGGTAGTTGTCATTGTCAATTAATTTCCTTTCGAATGGAGCTTCAAATAATTGTCCTGTTCGTTGGTTTGCTTTATTAATAGACTGGGCATAGGAATTAAAAAAATGAGAAAGTTGTTTTGATGCATTCAGTTGCATAGTGCCTTCGCCATTTTGTTTTGGTACAGACACATTCTCTTTTATGAACACAAGCATATGAAAATGATTTTTTAGTAAAGCGAAAGCAAGGGTGTCAAATACATCTGCACAATAGTGAAAATATTTCCTTAAGAAATAGGCATAGTTTTCTTCACTCTTAAAAATATCTTCGCTGTTAACGCCTCTGTTATATATGTGAAAATATTTTCCTTCTAGAAGTGGTTGAGTATACATAATAGAGATTAGGTAAATAGGTTTATAATTTTTTCTTTTTCCAACCGCCATCGGGGTTTTAAACCGCCGATGGGGTTTAGCGTAATATTCTATTTATTACACACTCTTAATAATATACACCACCACACCCCAAATTTTTACGTCGCTCATTTCGGCCACGTTAATAGCAGCTACTTTTGGTGCATCGGCTACTAATAGTAATTTATTAAATGTTTTTTCGTACCGCCGTATCAGCATTTCTCCATCTACAACGGCTATTACAATTTTTCCGTTTGTAGGTCGCACGCTCTTATCAACAATAGCTATATCGCCATTAATAATACCGGCATTCACCATGCTGTTGCTGCTTATTTTCATAAAAAAGGTAGCTGGCTTGTTGCGGATCAGTTGCTCATTTAAATCAATACCACGCTCTGCATAATCATCGGTAGCGGCACCAAACCCTGTAGCATTTGCGGTTGGCACATTGTGTTGGGTAAATTTTTTAGTACCGGTGTAACTACTGCCAAAAAAGTTCTCCACTTCCATAAAATATTTTTTATTAACTAAATTATTTAGTAAATTTATACTAAAATAATTGGGAATAAAATTTTTAATTCTTTAAATTTTGTTTATGAAAAATGTAACTGCCATGCCCGGCTACAAGTTGTGTGAGTATTTGTTAGTACTTAATCCACACGAAGAGCTGCGCAACAAGATTGTGAATATTAAAAAAGAATTCTATGAAAGCTTCAAGGCATCGGGAGCTCTGTTCGATAAGCCACGTTTAACCCTCGCAAGTTTTGTACAATACGAAATTGCTGAAAAGCGAATAAAAGAAAAGCTGCACGTGTTGGCGATGGGGTGCAAGCCTGTAAAAATTGAACTGAAAGATTATGGCAGCTTCCCTACGCATACCATTTGTATTAATGTAACAAGTAAAGTGCCCATACAGTTACTGGTTAAAAAAATACGGACAGAAGCTCAGCGGCTAATGAAAATTGATAATGATAATAAGCCGCATTTTATTTTAGAGCCTTACATTACTATTGCCCGAAAATTACAACCGTGGCAATATGAGAAAGGCTGGCTGGAATACAGCCATCGGCATTTTACGGGACGATTTATTGCTGATGCTATGCTGCTGCTAAAACGCCCAATCGGCGAAATGAAATATGAAATAGCAGCAAGATTTGAATTTGAAAATCTCCCCATAAATACCATTCAAGGAGCATTGTTTTCATAGCATGACCAAAGTTAAGTTGCGCTTAGGTAAAAGTTGAACAATGATATAATGCTGACAGGCTGCAGGATAGAAGTGGAAATCCTTTTTTGGTTTCCGGCCTTTGCGGAAACAAAAAAGATTGTAACGGATAGCCCGAACAAATACTGAATAAAGATGCACAGCTCACAGCCCCCAAAAAAAGAATCAATTTTTAAAACAACAAATCCCAACGGGATTCCCTTTTAGTAACCATGCATGCAATCCATGGAGGTACATGGGCCTCCGCACATACACTATGCTACAACAAGACCACCATAAAATAAAAGCCAATCAGCAGGAAGAAAATGTACAATACAAATACGGCCGAGGTGCTCAATACAATACCAAAATCCGCTTCATAAAAAATGAAATTACGCAGGAACATGTGGAAGCGGTGGATGATTGGGAGGAGCGAAATATAAAAACGCAATACATAGAAATGCAATCTAAAACGATTGTAAATAAAGTGGAAAGCAAAGATGTAAGTATGAGTTATAGTATGAATCCGTATGCAGGTTCAATACAAAAAATATGGTTTGCTATATAACATGAATGCGGAAGAATGGAGTTTGGATACGAGATTGTTTAGGGTGCCGGGCGGACAGGGGAAGTTGTTTTGAGAATTGTTTCCTCATTCCATAAATCGTTCGGCTTGGGTTTTGTAAACTTTATATAAAACTTATTTATGGTAAAAGAAGATAAGCAAAGGTTTATGCAAATGGCAATAGATCTAAGTCAATTTGCATTGGATAGTAAATGTGGCGGACCGTTTGGAGCAATTATAGTAAGAGACGGTAAAATAATTGGGAGCGGAAGCAACAGAATAAATGCTGATTTAGACCCCACTGCTCATGGTGAGGTAGTAGCGATAAAAGATGCGTGCAAAAATATTGGATCGATCGATTTATC
The DNA here is from genome assembly GCA_038225275.1 of Chitinophagales bacterium. Lineage (GTDB taxonomy): Bacteria > Bacteroidota > Bacteroidia > Chitinophagales > Chitinophagaceae > Ferruginibacter. The sequence continues at coordinate 8,388 of JBBREY010000033.1, forward strand.
GGGCTGCGAAATTTATACAAGTGCTGAGCCTTGCCCAATGTGTACTGCTGCTATTTATTGGAGTAAGATTGCTGCTGTGTATTATTGCAACACGCAAGAAGAAGCACTGCAACATGGCTTTTCTGATAAAAAAATACTTGCAGAATTAAGGAAGCCCATAGAAAAAAGAGCCTTGCCTTTTAAAAGAATAAAAAATCCCCTCGGCGTGCAAATTTTTAAGAGATCGATGGAAGGATAATGATAAAAAAAACCGAGATTTTAAATTTCGGTTTTTTTAACTTTTTAAAACTTACCAGCTATAAACTCGATAAGCTTTTCATCGCTCATTTTGTTAGCCGTAGATTCTTCTGTTTTTGTATTTTTAAATTGAGGCGTTTCTGCTAAATAATGCATGAATTTTTCTTGAGATACGCCTGTTCCTGTTAAATGTATGTTAGTTGCATTCTGCATGTGAGAAAGGATTTCTTTAAAGAATTTTGCTTCTACCATTTTCGCATGATTGTTTTCCGTTTTTTCACTGCTGTTTGAAGTCGTTTCTTCACCTTTTACATGTGCAAGCACTGTAAAATTTTCTGCGTCAGCATTTTCTTTCCCGATAATTGTTGCATGATGGGAATCCATCCACACGCCGAATTGTTTTTGATTGCTCATAATTTTTATTTATTTCCTAAATTAAGGCAATAACTGTACCCTTATCAAACTTAAATCTTTTTTATTTTTTTAGCTATGATGGCTTTGTCTAAAAAGCATTAAAAAAATTAAAAAAAAATTAAAGAAACAAAAAAAGCCGACTCATTGGCTGAATCGGCTTTTTAATATCGGTATTGCTTTAAGCGTCTAAAGTTACTTTCGTCATTTTGTCACCACCTTGTATACTATCTAAAAATTCTATACCGTCGGTAATTCGTCCAAAGCAGGTATGAACACCATCAAGATGTTGCGTGCCTTGCCTGTTGTGGCATATAAAAAATTGCGAACCACCGGTATCTTTTCCTCTGTGTGCCATGCTCATAACGCCACGGTCGTGAAATTGTTTTTCACCGCCAGTTTCGCATTTAATGCTGTAGCCTGGTCCGCCTGCACCAGTTCCATCTGGGCAACCCGTTTGTACCATAAAATTTGGTATTACTCTGTGAAAACTAAGCCCATCATAATATCCTTTCAATACTAATTTTTTAAAATTCTCTACCGCTATTGGTGCAGCATCATCGTATAATTCAAAAGCAAGTGTGCCTTTGTTTGATTCTATTTTGCCTGTAGTGCTCATAATTATTTTTTTAGAATGCGAAAGTAGTTAATTAAAACGAACCTTATTTTGCTCTAACTCTCCATACCATTTTTGATGCATCGTCAGCTACTAACAATGAACCATCATTTATAACTGTAACTCCAACTGGTCTGCCATGCACTTCGTCTTTACTTCTATCAGAAATAAACCCCGTTAAAAAATCTTCGGGCTTGCCAGATGGTTTTCCATTTGCAAACGGAACAAAAACTACTTTGTAGCCTGAAAGCTCCGATCGGTTCCAAGACCCGTGCTGCCCTATAAACATTCCTCCTTTGTATTTTTGCGGAAAATTATTTTTTGTGTAAAAAGCTAAGCCAAGCGATGCTGTATGGGCTCCAAGTGCAACATCTGGCACTATTGTTTTATTTACTAACTCTCGGTGCGGATCATCTTTCATGCGAGGGTCAGCATTTGCGCCAAAATAAGCGTAAGGCCAGCCATAAAAGCCGCCGGGTTGTACACTTGTAGCATAGTCGGGTACTAAATTATCTCCTAACTCATCTCTTTCATTTACTGCTGCCCATATCATTTGGGTTACAGGTTCAAAGTTGATACCAACAGGATTTCTAAGCCCCGATGCATAAATTTTTTCACCGGTTCCATCAGGGTTTATTTCTAAAATATTTGCACGGCGAATTTCTTTGTCCATGCCGTTTTCGCCATTGTTACTACCTGACCCAACGGTGATGTAAATTTTTGTTCCTTCTTTATTTGCAATAATATTTCTTGTCCAATGGTTGTTATACCCACCAGCAGGTAAAGTCAGAATTCTCTTTCCTTGTTTTGGTAAAACAGTATCGCCAGTTTTATACTCATACATATCCAATCCATCAGTATTGGCAACGTAAAAATGGTTATTTAGCACAAGCATTCCCAACGGCTGGTTTAAATTTTCGGCAAATACATTAGCCGTTTCGTAGCTGCCGTTTTTATCTGTGTCTCTAAACAATCTTATTCTATTTGCACTTACACCAAGGTTTTGTGTTTTTATTTTTCTGGAAATACTTGCACCAAATTTTTTAATTCCATGTAAAACAGTATTTGTCTCTGCAATAAATATATCACCATTGGGCGCCTGATATATCCAACGGGGATTGTCTAAACCTTCAGAAAATTTGCTTACAACAAAGCCTGCTGGTGCAATGGGCGTTTCTCCTTCCTTCCAGCCAATGATCTTACTAAAGTTTTGTGTTGATTTTGTAGCATACGGAGCGGGAAGAATACCCGCGACACCATTCGCACTTTGTTCTTGTGATTTGGTTTGTTGAGGTGATGCGCAAGCGTTTAAGTAAAACGAAGCAATTAAATAAGTAATGTAATAAAAGGACTTGTGCATGAAATTTATTTTAAACCTTAATGGAATAATTATGCCACTATAAATAGCAGATAAAATATTAGAAGGTTAAAATTAATTTATTTAATTAAAACGCATTTAACGAAGGCGGAAATAGATATTGAAGCATAAATTATTTATGTGCAATTTTGCAGCAATTATTTATACTACATGAACAAAAAAGCAGCACTCGGTTTTATATTTTTTACACTCGTATTAGATGTTACCGGGCTCGGTTTAATTATACCGGTCTTACCTAAACTAATTTCTCAATTAATAAATGGTTCTATAAGTGATGCTGCAAAGTGGGGAGGATATCTTACTGCTGCTTATGCAGTAATGCAGTTTTTGTTTGCGCCGGTGTTAGGCGGGTTAAGTGATAAATATGGTCGAAGACCTGTGTTATTATTTTCGCTGTTTGGTTTTGGGTTAGATTATCTTTTTCTATCCTTTGCTCCTACAATTGGGTGGCTTTTTGTAGGTCGTGCAGTTGCAGGTATTACAGGTGCAAGTTTTACAACAGCCACCGCATACATTGCTGATATTAGTACAGATGAAAACCGTTCTCAAAATTTTGGAATGATTGGTGCGGCTTTTGGTATCGGTTTCATAATAGGTCCGGTTATAGGTGGCTTGCTTGGTTCTATGGGACCTCGCATTCCTTTTATGGTTGCCGCAGGGCTAAGCTTCTTAAACTGTATTTATGGATATTTTGTTTTGCCTGAATCTTTAGGCAAAGAAAACAGGAGGACTTTTGATATTAAGAGAGCTAATCCTTTAGGCTCGCTTTTGCAGTTAAAAAAATATCCCGCACTTGGTGGTCTTATTGTTGCTTTTTTTCTAATCTATATTGCCTCCCATTCCGTACAAAGTAACTGGGGTTATTTTGGTATAGAAAAATTGCACTGGGATGAGAAAATGATTGGTATTTCACTAGGTGTCGTGGGGCTTTTAATTGGAATCGTGCAGGGTGTATTAATTCGTTTTATCAATCCTAAAATTGGAAATGAAAAAAGTATTTATTACGGACTTTTGCTATATGCAGCCGGCTTGTTATTATTCGCTTTTGCCTCTCAAACATGGATGATGTTTGTAATTTTAATACCATATTGTTTAGGCGGCATTTGTGGGCCTGCTTTGCAGTCAGTAATATCTGGAAGTGTGCCGCCCAATGAGCAGGGAGAATTGCAAGGTGCCTTAACAAGTTTAATAAGCCTTACATCTATTTTTGGACCGATGTTAATGACAGGTTTGTTCTCTTATTTTACCGGACCAAAAGCGCCATTTCATTTTTCGGGTATTTCATTTGCGCTAGGCTCTCTGTTAATGCTCGTCAGTGCCTTTGTTGCTTTCAAAGCTTTGCATCCTGCAAAAAAAATCTAATGCTTACTTGCATTTGAAAATCGAAAGTTTTTAAATATCGGAGAAGATAATGTTGTTTTGACAATGATTCGGATTGCATCATCCCATAGAATCTTATTTAATAAGTTCTTTTATATCCGCATCAGTTTCTAAATTATTCATCTGCCTCATAATATTACCTGACCTTGCCGCAACATAATTACTCAAGGGTTTTACGGTAAATCGAATTGGATTGGGGAGTGCAGCTGCTATTTGCGCGGACTCATTTCGAGTTAACAAAGCAGCATCTTTATTAAAATAATTTGTTGAAGCAGCTTGTATACCAAATATACCCTTGCCCATTTCTGCTACATTTAAGTACATCTGCAAAATTCTTTTCTTGCCCCAAAAAATTTCAATCATAAATGTAAAATATGCTTCCAGACCTTTTCTAAAAAAGCCACCGCCTTGCCACAAGAAAACGTTTTTAGCTACTTGTTGGCTAATTGTACTTGCGCCTCTAATTTTCGTCGGGTGCCTTTTATTGTATTTTACTGCCAATTTAATGGCCTTTATATCAAAGCCATTGTGATCAGGAAAAAGTTGATCTTCCCCGGCCATAACAGCAAGTTTAGCAGTATTATTTATCGAACTGTACGAGACATAATCTCTCTTTAAGCCATTGCCTTTAATTAAACTTACAACCTGCGTAATTGTAAATGGGGGATTGACCCAACGTAAAATAATGATATAAAAAAACTGTAAAATTATTAACCAAAGAAAAATGCGTTTTACTTTTTGCCACCAATTCTTTTTGCCTTGTTTTGTCATTTCTTTATAAGGTTGGCGTTAATGTATTGTAGGCGATAATTTTTTTTCCCTATCGTAATACCCTTTTTGGAACCTTTGCTCATTAAATAACCTACAGCGGCAAGACCTGCGCCTGCAGCTAAAAGTGCAGGACTAAAATTTTTATTGTCAACAAGGTAAACTACTCCTGATGCAAGGGTAAGTAAAGTTCCGCCACCTAATAATGCCGCACCACTTCCTGCCAAATTGAATTTTTTATTTTCTTGACCAAAATGATAAATCTCATTATAATTGTAAGCATACCTAAAACTTCCAACAGTATCAATTACATAAAATCCAAGGGTTGTAGGTACTCTGTTAATTAAAAACTCCTGTAGAAAAATACTATCATTTTTAATGACATTTATCAATGCACTTCTGTAAGCGCCGGATGTAGTAGTAAATTCAATATTGTCACCTTTATAAAATAGCTTGGCAGTTTTATTTTTCTTTTTTAAAATAATAAAATCTGAAGACTGCGCCTTTGCAACGATACCCGCAAAAATGAATAAAGTTAATATGAAAATGCGCATACGATTTATGCAGTTTTAGATTTTGTGAACCACACACCTATGATAAGTGCGATGCCAAATGCCAGAAACATAAAGCCTGATATTTTATTAATGATGGTAATATTTTTATCATTTAATTTATTTCTCAATTTACCGGCTAGATTAATTTTAAAAATATCTGCGGAAATGTTCATACCTACACAGATTGAGAAAGTTACAATTTTTTCCTGCAGCGTACTGCTGATTGATTTCGTCGCAGCGGCAAGCCAAAGCGCAATTACACCAGGGTTGAGCGTATTAATTAAAAAACCTGTTATAAAAAGTCGTGCGTGTGTGGAACTCGCAATAGTTGCACCTTCATCCATTTCTTGTTTTGAATGATACTTTTTAAAAAATAGATAGTATAATCCTAAACCAATTAAAAATATGCCGCCGGTAGTTCCTATCTGTACTTTATACACTGTCAGGCTTTCCATTAAAGAGCTAGTTGCATTGGCTGTAACTACCCATAATATATCGCTCAGCCACACACCAGAAATAAAATAAAAAGCACTTATAAAACCATAGTTAATTCGGAGTTTTATGATTGTGAAAATTACCGGTCCCACAGAAAATACCAGTGCAAGTCCTAATAATAATCCTGCTATAATAGCTTCAGTCATTTTTAAATTTATAATGGTAAATGACTATATTTTTTTGCTGATGAACAGTTTCCATTCTTCCAGCACTATTCCTTTTAAAACACGTGGAAATTTATGCTGCCCGCCAAGCTTGCCTTTCGATTTTAAAAAATCCATGAAAACTTTTTCTGGCAACACATTCACGGTTACAGCTTTTAATGCATGCATTCTCTCAACTTCATAGTCATCATTAAGGTCCTTTATTTTTTCATCTAACAAAGCTGCAAACTTTACTGCGTCCACATTATCATCTGTAGCAATATACCATTCATGTGCAAAAAAGTTTCCGTGAGGCACGCCTGCAACTGTAAATTCAGGTATGCTCACATTCATTTCCTCTGATGCAAGTTCTATGGCATTGTTCATATTATCTACACTCAAATGCTCGCCTACAAGACTTAAAAAATGTTTTGTCCGTCCTGTGATTATTATTTCACTTCTTTCCCGGTCTATTAATTTAACAGTATCTCCAATTGCATAACGCCACGTGCCCGCGTTGGTACTTATTAAAATAGCGTAATCTTTATCTTCCTCAATTTCATGAATCATGTATGCCTCCGGCTTTTCAACCATATTTCCATCTGTATCAAAATTCTTTTCATCAAAAGGTACAAATTCAAAGAAGATATTATTGTTTAGCACTAGTTGCATGCCCCTTGTTTCTTGCCGTGATTGGTACGCAAGAAATCCCTCGCTTGCCAAGTAGGTTTCTATATAAGTTATTGGCTGCCCGAGTAATTTAGAAAATCCTTTTTTATACGGCTCCATGGCTACGCCGCCATGCACATAAAAAGATAGATTTGGCCAAATTTCATGTATGTTGTTCAGCTTGTATCTTTCAATAATTTTTTCAAGGCAAATCTGCAACCATGCGGGTACTCCCACAATAAAACCTATATCCCAGTTAGGCGCATTTTCAACTATTTCTTCCAGTTTTTTTGACCAGTCTTTTTCTCTGGCTATTTTTTTACCTGGTTTATAAAGACCCATACTTCTAAACCATAGCGGGAGATTTTTTTGTTGAATACCACTAAGATCGCCGGCATAATATGTTGCACCTTTTTGTAATTGTGTGCTTCCCCCAATCATTAACCAACCTTTGCCAATAGAGCTTTTGGGAACCTTATCATATTTTGCAAGGCTTAATAACTGTTTTATACCGGTTATAGTATTGCTGCGAATAAGTTCTTTGGTGATAGGAATATATTTGCTCGACGCATCGCTCGTACCGCTACTTAGTGCAAAAAATTTTATAACACCCGGCCAACAAACATCTGGTATCCCTTCTAAAGTTTTATACCACCATTCATTGTAAATTTTGGTATAATCGTAGGTGGGAACATTTTGTTGAAATTTTTTGCCTGGGTGTCTGCTTAATAAAACGTCATCAAACTTAAATAATTGGCCAAATTGTGTAAACCTCGCTTTGCGCAATAATTTTTTTAGAACCTTAATTTGTTGCCCTCTCGCATCTCTCACAGGTAAGTTTAATGCTTTCGCTATATATGCAGGAAGTTGAAGGTCGAAGATTGGCATTAATGAACAAATTGTTATGGACGACAAATATAGTTAATGGCAATGATGAAAATTAGCCATTAAGATCTTTCAATTTCATATAAATTCGGCAAATTTTACATGTCTCTAAAAGTGTTTGTGGTAAATATTCTACAAGATTTGAACTCGCTCATCTACAATATCTACAAATTATTTTTTTCAATTTTACAGTAACAAAAATCCTAATACGAAAGTTAAGTCTATATATCCCCTAGAAAGAAACAAACATGTATTATTTTAAATGCTCTCCTATTGAGAGCATTTTTAGTTATAACACGCTTAGCCCATAATTATAAAATGGACGATTGTAAGGTTAGCATCAATATTTCGTATAAACAATGCTTACAAAAAAATTAAGTGAGCGATTAATATGAAATACACAATTTTAGGATTGGTAGCTGCAATGGCTATCATAGCAATATTATTTGGCTTTAAACCAACTGCCAAAACTCCTGTAAAAAATAATACTAGCATTAAAGGCATTTTTGAACCGATAGCGGTTATCGAATTATTTACATCTCAAGGGTGTTCAAGTTGTCCGTCGGCAGATAAACTGCTGAGCAAAACAATCCATAGCAATAATGGAAAAAAAATATTTGCTTTATCATATCATGTGGACTATTGGAATCGCCTTGGTTGGGCAGATCCGTTCAGCAATCCTTCATTTTCAAAAAGGCAGAATGATTACGTTTCAACATTACATTTAAATGGGGCATATACGCCACAAGTCGTGGTAAATGGTATAAATGAATTTGTGGGCTCAGATAAAAATTCTTTGTCAGCATCTTTAGGTAATGCGTTGGCTGAAAAAGCTGAAATAAGTTTTACTGAAATTGAAGCCTTGCAGGAAAACGAACATCTAGTTACTGTAAAATATAAATTAGAAGGAAATTTGAGTGGCACAACAATAAATTTTGCCTTGGTATCGCTAAGTGAAACTACCGAAATTAAAAGAGGAGAAAATGGAGGATTAACACTTACTAACGAAAATATTGTAAGACAATTGATAACCCAGAAAGCCAATGAAAAAGGTGAAGTTACTTTTGCAAAATCCCCTGTACCTTCCATAGGTAACGCTGCAGTTATTGTTTTTATACAACGGCAAAATGGACAAAAAATTATTGGTGCTGCAATGGCAAAAATTTAATATGCTTATTACTTAATAGAGTTTCAATGGTTGATAAATTTGAGTATTAAGATGTAAATTGAGGAAAGACCAGGTTAATTTTTATGGAACATAACAGTGTGTTTGTACCCGAAAAATGGGTAGATAATTATGGTGATGAATTATATAGGTACGCTCTTGTAAGGGTAAAAGACAACGGATTTGCCGAGGATATTGTGCAGGAAACGTTTTTAAGCGCATGGCGTTCCAGAGAAACATACAATGGCATATCGTCTGAAAAAAATTGGTTGTATGCGATTTGTAAAAATAAAATAATTGATCATTTTAGAAAGCAGTCAAGTAGCTCGTCCATAATTGTAGGTAAGGAGGAGGAAATGTATTTCGATAATAATGAGCATTGGAAAACTAAAGATTCCCCAAAAGATTGGAATATAAATTATGATAAAAAAGTAGAAGGAAAAGAATTTTACGTTGTTCTCGAAAACTGTAAAAAAAAATTAAAAGACATTCAACAACAGGTTTTTGTTTTAAAGTATATGGAAGATTTGGATACGACACAAATTTGCGAAACCTTAAAAATTACACAAACTAATTATTGGGTACTTATTCATCGTTGTAAACTTCATTTAAGAAGCTGCATGCAAAAAAACTGGTTAAACCTGTAAGCTCAACAATGCTAAAAAAATTAATGAATATAACCTGCCTTCAGGCAACATTACTCTCTTCAAAGAAAGAAGCAGGGCAAACTTCTTTTATAGAGAATATTAAATTGACCCTGCATCACTCAATATGTAGTGGCTGTAAACGATTTGCAATTCAAACAAAATTCATTACCGATAATGCTAAAAACACCGGCGATTTTAGCAATGAGAAATTATCTCCCCAAAAGAAAATTGTAATTAAAGACTTGATGCAGTAATTTTTACTTAGCACTGTCTATTTGTGCCTTTTTATGGATTTATATCGATTGAATTGTTTGGGTAAGTTTTTAGTATTTGCGATTTTAATTGGCAACAATAATTAAAACGATCATGAAACTGCAATTGATTGTGCTGTAGTTGTCCCCCCGTTATTTATCTGATATTGCATAATTCGTTTGTTCATTATTTTACACCATAACGGAGGCAATAAAGCCAGCAGCATAGAGCCAGGATAGCCTGTTGGTAATTGTGGCGTATTATCGTAGTGTTTAAGTATTTGGTATTTTCTGCTTGCAAGATAATGATGGTCGCTGTGTCTGCTCAATTCAAATAATAAAATTCGTCCTATTGCATGGTTGCTGTTCCAGCTATGTTGAGGCATTGTTCGTTCATAAGAATTCGATGATGTGCTTTGCCTCTGTAAGCCATAATGTTCTATATAATTTACAGTTTCCAATAATAGTATTCCCATAAATGCTGCACCTAAAAAGTATACGGTTATCCATCCACCAAATAATAAATATATTAATCCAACAAAAGCAATCTGAAAAATATGAACCTGCAACATTTCATTCTGTAAACTAAAAAGTTTTAAGCCTTTTTTCCTCATTTCACTGTTTGCAATATGCCAAGCTGACAAATAAGAGAATGCGATCGTTCTAAAATAGAAAGCATACAACCATTCGTTATAACGGGCACTGCTAGGGTCATTAGGGGTTGCAACATTTTTATGATGCCCTTTATTATGCTCAATGAAAAAGTGCATATATAAACTGCTGAGTAAAGAAATTTTTGCAAGCGTTTGTTCAAATTTATTTTTCCTATGCCCAAGTTCGTGCGCCACATTAATACCAAATGTACCACATAGCATACCCATAGCTGTTATGCGGCCAATTACATCGATACTTTGTAATGGCGTATTTACAAATGATTGTAAAAAGAAAAACAAAGTTGGTATTTGTATAAAGACAATTAAGTAAAGTAGGTAATCGTATACACGGTCGTTTTTTGACAATTCTTCTTCAGCGTCAGACATGTTTTTTGTGCTTGGCTGAATGAACAATTCAGCTAGCGGTATAAACACCCAAGAATAAATGAGAACGAGCCAGCATGAAATACCTGTATGTGTAAATGCTATGATAGCAAGCAAATAAACAATCAATGGGTTTAGGTATTTTAGGTATTTAAACATCTCTTTTATTTACCTGTAATTTATAAAATACAAAGTAGAAATATATAGTAATAAAAAAAATATAGTTACGACACAGGAAAAACCTATTTCCTTAATTATTGGTATTATGAAAAAGAATATAAAAAACTATGGTCTGCGTTGACCCTTTCCTTCCAGATAATCTACCTGCTGCACCGAACCTAATCTAAACTTTAATGGAACTTTTGTAACCTTTTCGAACTTTATTTCTTGCCTGCAAAAAAATGCAAGATTACTGCTGTAAAATGTTGGAGATACCAACATAGAGGGAGAAACGTATAAATTTATTTTGGTAGATGAATCAACATGTTTTTGAGAAAGAGTATTGCCTTTAAAAAGGGTTGAATTAACTTGGCTGAAGGCAGGTATGCTTACAACGACTGCCGAAAATAATAATGTTATAAATTTGCTTTTCATTTTTGATGCTTAATGATTGTAAATTTACGAACTTACCAACGGTTTCGTTTTATAACTTAAGTAAAAAGATAGCACCGAAATAAATTTTTATATAGATATTTTCTCATGGCTTTACATCAGAGTTTACAACAAAAGTTACTACAAAAGCTTTCGCCGCAGCAGATACAGTTAATGAAATTGCTGCAGGTTCCCACTGCCATATTAGATGAGCGTATAAAGGAAGAAATGGAGGAAAATCCTGCATTGGAGCAGGCAGATGAGGATAGCCATGACGACGAATTTGAAAAAGATGAGTTTACTGAACCCGGCGAGGAGGAGTATAAAACAGAAGGAACGGAAGATGAATATGAAAATATCGATATTAGCGATTACGTGCATGAAGGTGATGATGACGTAGGGGATTATAAACTAAGAGACGAGAATTACCCTGAAAAAGATGATAATAGGGTAATACCACATAAGGTTGAAACGAGCTTTATGGAAATCATGCTTCAGCAACTTGGATTATTAAAGTTGAGTGAAAAGCAAAAGAAAATTGCTGAGCAACTTGTGGGTAGTTTAGATGATGATGGTTATTTGCGCAGAGAAACAAGTGCCATTATTGATGACCTTGCATTCAGGCAAAATGTAGATACAGATGAGGTAGAAATTGAGCAATTATTGATGCAGATCCAACAGTTCGATCCTCCCGGCGTGGCTGCAAGGAATTTGCAGGAATGTCTTTTATTGCAACTTCACAGAAAAGCCGATCAGGGAAAAATAATTGAAATATCTATTAAAGTATTGGAGAAATATTTTGATGAATTTACCAAAAAGCACTACGAAAAAATACAACGGGCACTTACGCTTTCTGACGAACAACTTAGAGAAATCATTGGCCAGATAGTAAAACTAAATCCTAAGCCCGGTGGCACTGCAGGCGATGCGGGAAAGAATACCAACTATGTAATTCCTGACTTTTTTATTGCCAATAATGTTGGTAAACTCGAATTGAGTCTTAACAGTAAAAATGCTCCGGATCTTCGTATAAGCGAAGGCTACAGAGATATGCTGAAGGATTATGACAAGGGTACAAAAAAAGACAAGCGACAAAAAGAAGCGGTTTTATTTATCAAACAAAAAATAGACAGTGCGAAATGGTTTATCGATGCTATAAAACAAAGGCAAAATACTTTGTTGAATACCATGGAGGCCATCATGAATTATCAGCATGAGTTCTTTTTAACGGGGGATGAAACTGAACTTCGCCCAATGATTTTGAAAGATATTGCAGAGCGCACAAACCTTGATATATCTACAGTAAGCCGTGTTGCCAATAGTAAATTTGTGCAAACAGAATTTGGAACTTATAGATTGAAATTCTTTTTTAGTGAGAGTTTACAAACTGACAGTGGCGAAGAAGTAAGTACAAGAGAAGTGAAAAAAATTCTTACAGATTTGATTGAGGAAGAAAGTAAGAAACATCCGTACAGCGATGAAAAGCTTACCGATATGTTGCAGGAGAAAGGTTATAATATTGCACGCCGAACCGTGGCAAAATACCGGGAACAATTAAATATTCCGGTTGCAAGGCTGAGAAAAATATTATAAAATGGAAGCTATTTTACCGGAAGAAATTTTGCCTGAAAAAAAGTATGTACACCCTTTGTTAAAATGGCCTGCTAACTTTTTTTCCTATGTTTTTCATCCCATTTTTGTTCCGCTGTATGCGATTGCGTTTCTTGTATATGTTCATCCATCTTACTTTGCAGGGTTTTCAGCAAGAGCAAAATTGTATACGATTTTAATAAGCGGTTATAATTTAATTTTCTATCCTTTATTAAGCATTGTTCTATTGAAAGCAGTTGGTTTTATAGATTCTGTTTTCCTTCGCACCAAAAGAGATCGTATTATTCCCTACATGGCATGTGGTATTTTTTTCTTTTGGGCATATACAGTTTTTAAGAAACAAGATATGTATCCTGAAATAATGCCGTCATTTATTTTGGGTGTTTTTCTTGCTGCATCTGCCGGCCTAATTGCAAATATTTATTACAAGGTTAGCATGCACGCAATTGCCATGGGCGGCTGGATGGGTTTGTTTTTGGTAATTGCTAAAAGTAATTCTATGCTAATGACTTGGCCAATTGCACTTGTACTCTTATGTACCGGAATTGTTTGTACATCGAGATTGATAGTTTCCGACCATTCTGAAAAAGATATTTATACCGGCCTTGCAATAGGATTGTTATCGCAGATTGTTGCAGCCGCAGTATAGTTTCTACAAAATTCGACAGTTTTAACACATTAATTTTTTTTACTGGCAGTATCCTTGCTTTGTATTAAAAAATTTAAAAGCTATTTTATGAAGACAATATTTACACTACTAATAATATCCATCACGCTTGGGTCTTGCGAAACGCTTCAACAAGTAGCAACTGCAGCAGGCGCAGGTACGCTTCCGGGCGGTGCTATTTCAAACACTGAAGCCGCTGCCGGTATAAAAGAAGCATTAGCACAAGGAATTACAAAATCTGTTCTGCAATTAAATACGACAGACGGGTTTTTTAAAAACGAGTTATACAAAGTTTTGCTACCGCCTGAAGCACGCAAGATTGAAAATACGCTTAGGGATCTCGGTTTTAACAGCTTAGTAGATAAAGCCATACTCCAAATAAACAGAGGTGCAGAAGATGCCGCAGGTTATGCAAAACCAATTTTTGTTGATGCTATAAAAAGCATGACCTTGAGTGACGCCATTGGATTAATTAGAAATGGGGATACTAGCGCAACGCATTTTTTTAGGGAAAAAACAACCGCCAAGTTATTGGAAGCTTTTCGGCCTGTTATTGCTTCATCTCTAAACAAAGTTGATGCGACAAAATATTATGGAGATATGGTTACGAGATACAATAATTTTCCAACTACGTTTAAAAAACTCAATCCGGATCTTACGAGTTATGTAACGCAACGTGCTACTGACGCTTTATTTAACTTAATTGCAAAAGAAGAAATTAATATAAGAACCAATTTTGCCGCAAGAACCACTGATATACTGAGGAGGGTTTTTGGTGGGGCTTATAGATAAAGAATCAAATAAATAGACAAATAGTGCTGCAGACTTGTAAAATCTGCGGCATTTTTATTGTCTGATATTTTTTTGAATTTCAAAAAACTGCAATACTCCGGCTTTACCATTTTCATATAACATTCTTTTATTTTTAATACTCACCTTTTTGACTTTTGGATTTAGATTTCCATAATCTACATAAATACTTCTTCCTCTTTCATTCAATAGATCCGGATATTTTCTTGCAATTGTTTCCATTAAAAGATTGCCAAACGCAGTAAAGTATTCGTTTATTTTTTTTGGCTGATAAGAGGGTATTTCGATGGAATTATTTAAAAAAGCAACTATCTGTTCCTTGCGTTCCAATTTTATGCCTATTGTTTCAGCATTAAAAATAAGATCATTGCACAATAGCGGCATACGACCATGTTTACAACTGTCAAACATGCTTATTGGATAATTACAAAGCATGCCACCATCCACATAATAGTTGATATAAGAGGATGTATCGCCTTGCTTAATTTTTTGCAGAGAATCGTCTAGTGCAATTGGTGTAAAATACAATGGAACTCCGCCGCTTATTCTAACGGCAGTAGCCACAGAGAAATGTGGAGTTGTTTGATAAGAGAATACCTCCAGCCGCTGTCTGCTGATGTTTGTACCGGTACAAAACAGGTCTTTGTAATTTTTATCATTCAACTTTAGTAGATGAAGTTGCATAAAGGTTAGTTCTGGGTTTCCCGTTTTCGTCATCAACATTTCCTTCAACCATACTTCATATTTATCGCCTTTGTATATTCCAAAATTTCTTTTTATCCTTTTATATTTCCCAATTAAACCACCTTTACCATCATTAAATTTTTGAAATTTTAATGACATTAAAATACTATCTACTTCATCAGCTTTGTAACCTATTGATACCATTAGGCCCGCAATTGCACCTGCCGATGAGCCTGCAACGTTTTCTATTTGTTGCATTGTTCCGTTTTCTTCCAAAGATTTAAAAGCACCTGCATATGCAATGCCTCTAAGCCCACCGCCTTCTAATGCAAGGTTTTTATAAATAGGTTTTAATTGTGCTACACATAGAAAAGGGAACAGTAACAATATTAATATTTTCATGTAAACAAAAATATCAATGTAATTGATGGCTTATGTGTTGTAAAAGTTAAATAATATCATTTGCCAATAAAACCTGCCATGCTGCATTTGTATTGCCTTCGTTTAATAGCGTAGCAGCAAGTTTATGTGTCTCTGTTTCCATCTCTTGAGGATCTAGATTAAAATATTGGACAATCTGTTGTAAAGTTTCATTTTCAAATGCCGCATCAATTACAGGCAATTCGTTCACATTTGCCAATTGCCCCAAATGGTTTCCCGTAAGTATTTGGCTGTTTCGAATAGCCGCAGGGAGTGCATCGATACCTATACCAATTTTTATATTTGGCTTGGCAACTTTAAATAAATTTTCATTTGAAATTTTACAATACCAATCGCCCCCTAGCCGGGCTACAAGATTAAACTTTGTTTGGTCAATTCTATTTTCTGTATCAACTATACTGTCATCAATATGCATGGCCAACACTTCGCATATAACAAGATTTCCTGCGCCACCTTGTGTACCCAGTGCTTTTACCTCAAGCACTTTACATTCTAGTTTAACCTTACTCTCTTTTACCATGGGTGGTTTTACAAACGATGCAACTTGTTGAGTAAAGCCTGCCTTTATAAATTCATTTTCATTTTTGGCAAACTCACAACTTGCCAGAGACATCTGTTGCACCATATCATAATCAACCATATTAATAACAACCTCCGGTACTTCCAACACATTTTGTAAAGTGTGCTTGGTACTGTTATCTCGTACCCTTCTTGATGGTGAGAAAATAACTATGGGCGGGTTGGATGAGAAAAGATTAAAAAAACTAAATGGCGATAGATTTACATTTCCATCTTTATCTATGGTAGATGCAAAACAAATTGGGCGGGGGGCTACTGCATGTTGTAGATAGGTTTGCACATCGGCAGGGGAGAGATATTTTAAATTTAGTTGCATATATATTACCGCAAAGACGCAAAGGCGCTGTTTTAAAAATTGTTTACAAATCTTTTTATCCCATCCTTTACGGTGGGAACGTGAAAATTAATTAAAAAACCGAGTTTCTTCTTAGCCAGTTTTAAATATGAAATTACTTGCGCAGTGTGAACGGGGTGTAACGTATCACAACATTTAATTTCCATTATTATTTCATCTTCTATCAATAAATCTATAACTAATATTTTCCTGTATTAAAGCCTTTATAATATAAAATTGTTTCTAGTTGATTAATTTCTTTTATGCTTCTCAAATTAAATTCTGTTAGTAATGCATATTCATACACAGACCCCAATAAGCCCGGACCAAGTTCTCGGTGAACGTGAAAACACGCATCTACAATCTCCTTGGATAGCTCATTGTATTTTTCTTTGGTCATCAAAACTCATTTTATCAAAAGAAGACTTTATTTAAATCAATTTTTGGCGTCTTTGCGCCTCAGCGGTCATTACTTCTTCAATGCTAAAAGGGAAAAATCACTTTCCTCCGCCACAATCGTATTCTTTAAAACCCCCAACCCATCTATTTCCATTTCTACCACATCGTCGTGTTGCAACCATTGTTCTTGATAATTTGGATCATTTAATTTACCGGTTCCATTTAATTCTAAAAAGCAACCGGTTCCTACTGTTCCGCTGCCAATCACATCTCCTGCATAAAGATTTACCCCATACGCACAACGCTCCAAAATTTCAGCAAATGTCCAGTCCATATCAGCAAGGTTACCCTCACTTACTTGAATGCCATTTACTTTGCAACTCATTTTTAAATTCCAGCTTTTGCCTGCGTGTCCATCTTTGCATGGTACTACAAACTGTTCAAGTTCATCAAGTGTCACTAGCATTGGGCCTATGGCAGTTGCAAAATCTTTCCCTTTTGCAGGGCCAAGATTCAACAACATTTCTTCCATTTGTAAACGCCTTGCACTCATATCGTTCATAATCATTAGTCCTGCAATATATTCGTCTGCTTCAGCTGCCTTTATATTTTTCCCATGCTTGCTTACTACAATGGCAGCTTCCAGTTCAAAATCTAGTTTCTCAAAATGATCAGGCATGCAAATAATGTCCCCCGGTCCTTGAATACTATTGTGATTGGTAAAATAAAATATTGGGTACTGATCAAACTCAGCAATCATATCAACTTTTCTATTTCGTCTCGCTGATGCTACATGTTGCCGAAATGCATATCCATCACGGCAACTTGTGGGATTAGGAACGGGGGCAATTATTTCTGCATCTTCGTAAGCTCCGAAAGATTTATTTTCGTAGCCACCCTCTTTAACTTTTCTTTCAGCAGCCTGCGCAAGAGGGAAAACATCTTCCCAATAATTTAAAAACATAGCCATACTTATAGGTAAGTCAGGATGTAACTTATCCGTATCATAGATTTTTCCGTTTATAACAAAAGCAAGTTGCTCATGGTCATTCTTTAAATATGTTATTAGCTTCATGTGATTATTTTATTAGAGAAAGAAAAATGGAACTAAAGTTGTTATTAGTTGCCATTATGTTAAGAATCACAAATTTAGACTTCCAAAGTCTTTAAAAAAAAGGATTTTGTATATTTGCATTATATTAAATTAATACATGGAATTTCAAAAAATACATAACAAAGGCCAGGCACAAATATTTAGAAACGGTTATTTGGAATATCTCACCAAAACACACCCGCTTGTAATTTGGGGGATGTATTTACCTATATTAATATTTCTACCTTATTACTCTATTCAATACCTTACCTATTCTGGTCTGAATGTATTTCTAATATTTACTAGTGGGACTTTTGTTTGGACATTAACTGAGTATATTTTGCATCGGTTTGCTTTTCATTATCATCCCGAAACTGAAAAAGGTAAAAGAATTAATTATGTTTTGCACGGAAATCATCATGAATATCCGCGAGATAAAGAAAGGTTATTCATGCCTGCTGCGCCAAGTTTAATAATTGCTTCAATGTTTTTCTTTTTATTCTTTTTAATAATGGGTAAAAATGTTTTTGCTTTCTTTCCGGGGTTTATGCTTGGCTATTTAATTTATGGTACCATGCATTTTGCCATACATGCCTGGAATCCTCCATTTAAATGGATGAAGCCATTATGGAGAAATCACCACTTACACCATTATAAACATA
>JBBREY010000034.1:0-26747 GCA_038225275.1 Chitinophagales bacterium
AAAACCAAAGTAGGGTTTGCCTTGCCAGTAACTGCTGTTGTGTTTACTTCTAAAACCTGGCTTACAAAAGCTGCTAATTTCATATTGTTCGTATCCTGCTTCCTGCAGCATTTGCAGTAAAATATAAAATTGCTCTGATTGTTTTTTACTGCTAACTGTGGCAGATTTTTTTTCTTTTATATTTTTGTTTAACAGGGTATTTGGTTCCACTGTTAATGCATAACAAGAAACATGTGGAATGTTTCTGCTTGTGATAATATTGATATTATTTTTTAAGTCTTCATTAGTTTGCAGCAGAGATCCATAAATTAAATCAACCGAAAAATTAGTAAATCCGGCTTGTTGTATGTCATCCAGACATTTCAACGATTGGCTTGCGTTGTGCGCTCTGTTCATCCATTTTAACTCGGCTTCATTAAACGATTGTAAGCCTACTGAAAGTCTGTTTATGCCATTTTTTTTCCAAATTTCTAATGTGGTTTTGTTTACATCATCTGGGTTAGCTTCAAGCGTTATTTCTGCATCTTGTTGTATTGCATATTTTTCTCGAAGGACTTTAAAAACAAATTCCAACTCCTGCTCATTTAATAAACTTGGCGTACCGCCACCAATGTAGATCGTTTCGATTTTGTCATTTTCAATAAAATTTGTTTCCATTTCAATTTCTTTAACCAAAGCATTTAGTAATATTTCTTTGTTTTTTAAAGAAACCGAAAAGTGAAAATTACAGTAATTACATGCCTGCCTGCAAAATGGAATATGAATATAGATACCCGCCAAAGAATTTGTATTTTTAATTATTAACTTGATGATTGTAGCATACCACAATGAAGATCGAAATAGTCACATTTTTAAAGTCGTTTATCATGCTACTAATGTTTAGTAGCATAACATTGATAAGTACTGCTCAGAAAGGAGCCACTGAAAAAATAGACTATAATCTTGTTGTTCATTACAAAGATAGCATCAATGAACCACTCCCTATTTTAGTGAAGACAAAGTTTGCAGCATTATGGCAGGTAAATAATTATGTAAATGATTTGCCAAAGCTTTTTGCCAACAAAGGTTATTTAGTTGCGTCTGTTGACAGTATTTGGTATTTGCAAAATAACGTGCACATTGATTTTTATGTTGGTAAAAAATACAATTGGGTTCAGTTGCGGACTAATGGTATTGACAAAGCCCTATTGTCAAAAGTGGGTTACGTACAAAAAAACTTTAACGATAAGCCATTGAATATTTCAGAATTGGATCTACTTAAAGAACGGTTACTTGGTTATTACGAAAACGAAGGGTTTCCTTTTGCGGAAGTTTATCTTGACAGTGTTGCAATAAACGACGATAAAATAACTGCAGCTTTAATGGTTAACCAAGGCTTGGTTTATAGGATTGACAGCATAAATAATTATGGAAAACTAAAACTGAATCCAAAATTTTTACAGCAATACTTAAACATTTCCAACGGCAGTATTTACAAACGAGAAAAATTAAAAGAGGTTGATAAACGTATGCTGGAGCTGCCTTATGCAGAAACAGCACAGCCTTCTAGCCTTAATATGTTGGGCTCTGGTTCAATTTTGAATTTATATGTAAACAATAAAAAAAGCAGTGAGATAAGCGCCATCTTCGGATTTTTACCCGATGCCAATAATACCGGAAAACTACAGGTAACTGGCGATGTAAATCTTGACCTAAAAAATGTTTTTAGTGCAGGTGAAAGTTTACTTTTAAAATACCAGGCACTTCAGCCAAAATCCCCCCGGCTAAACCTAGGCTACGAAAAACCTTATTTTTTAAAATCGCCTTTTGGATTAGGATTTTTGTTTGAGTTGTTTAAAAAGGATTCCAGTTTTTTACAGGTAAATGCACAACTCGGCTTGCAGTTAAACCTTACAAATAAACAGTCAGGTAAAATAATAGTGCAATTTCAAAATGCAAATTTGTTGCAGGGCGGCATAGATACCAACGCTATTAAATTTAATAGAATATTGCCGGCTAACGTTGACGTAAAAGCGGTAAACGTTGGTATCACATACGATTTTAGAAATACAAATTATCGGTTTAACCCGCTCACGGGCAGCGATGTGTCTGTAACTGTTTTAACTGGAATAAAAAATATTCAAAAAAATAATGACATACTTGCTTTGAAAACAACGGGTTTTAATTATGATAAGCTGTATGATTCTATACAATTAAAAAGTTATCAGCTTAGGCTGAAAGTTATTGCTGCACATTATTTTAAAATTTCTCAGTCGAGTACTTTTAAAGCGGCCGTCAATACCGGATTATACAGTTCCCCAACCATTTTTAGAAACGAAGTTTTTCAGATTGGCGGTTATCGATTGCTTCGTGGTTTTGATGAAGAAAGCATTTATGCAACTAAATATGCTGTATTCACTGCAGAGTATAGATCACTACTAAGCCTAAACTCTTATCTATTTGGTTTTATCGATGCCGGAACTACACAAACAAAATATCAAAACATCCGTGCACAAAATTTCTTCACTGGTGCAGGTCTTGGTATTGTTTATGAAACCAAAGCAGGGCTCTTAAATTTAAGTGTTGCTTTAGGCAAGCGGAATGATGTTCCATTCAACATTAGGCAGGCTTCAAAAATTCATTTTGGCTACGTCAATTATTTTTAAACTTAATTAGTTTTTCTTCCGCTTATTTTTGCGTTTAAATTTTACAAGTGAAGTGTAGTGTTTCTGTTTTTTTTATTATTTTCTTCATGAGTTTGCAGTCGATTGCGCAGGTTAAAGACTCGTCTGTAAAAATAGCTAGGGATAGTACAAGAAATGTAATAGCAAAAACTGACGTATTTCATAGTGTGTTAGAAAATAATATTTTTTTGAATATAAAAGGCAAACCCGAGGCACTTGCTATTACCAATAAAAAGCCTGAATCATCAGGTGATTTTTTTTACATCTTTTTATCACTTTTTTTATTGTTAGGTTTACTTAGAACTATATACAGCAAGTATTTTACTACCATATTTCGAGTGTTTTTTAATACATCTTTAAGGCAAAGCCAACTGACAGATCAACTCGAACAAGCAGCGTTGCCATCATTACTCTACAATATTTTTTTCGTTTTATCAACAGGATTGTATGTATATATTTTGTTCGAACATAATAATAGAATTCACGGTAGTGTAAACTGGGTTTACCTCGGACTTTCTATTATGGCGGTAACAATTTGTTACCTGGTAAAATATATTTCCTTAATAGTAATTGGTTGGATTATTAACCATCAACCCGAAGCAAAAATTTATATTTTTTCAATTTTTTTATTAAATAAAATAATTGGAATGGTGCTGTTACCTTTTTCTATGCTTATAGCATTCAGCACTAATAAAATAGCCAATTACGCCGCTGTTTTTTCAATTTTTTTACTTGCCGTAATGTTGTTAACTAGGTTTTTTAGAACCTATAGTTTATTACAAAACAGATTAAAATTAAAAGGAATATATTTTCTGTTTTACATCGTTTCACTAGAAATATTACCCTTATTACTTATTTACAAAACAGTAATGGTATTTTTCAGTATAAATTCGTAAATTTGCACCCTCATAGGTAAAATCAGTATGGTAAAAAACGCAGAGACGGCTGTTGTTTCATCGGCCAAAAAGGTTAAAAAAATATTGATTGCCCAGGCGCAACCGGAAGGTGCTAAATCTCCGTATTCCGATGTTGCAAAAAAATATGATGTAACAGTCGATTATTTTCCATTTATAGTTATTAACGGCATACCAGCAAAAGATTTTCGCAAACAAAAAATACACATAGCTGCATATTCCGCAGTTATTTTTACAAGCAGAAATACAATAGATCATTTTTTTAGAATTTGTGAAGAAATGAAAGTAACAGTGTCTCAGGATACAAAGTATTTTTGCATAACTGAAGCTGTTGCTTTATATCTCCAAAAATTTATTCTTTATAGAAAACGTAAGGTGTTCTATGGTGCAGATGGTACAAACAAAAGCCTGTTTGATGTAATTAATAAACACAAAGAGCATGAGAAGTTTTTATACCCATGTTCTGAATCGTTTGACAGTGATATTACCAACTGGTTAAAAAGCCATAACTGTGAGTTTGCTACGCCGGTGCTTTATCAAGTCGTTAGCAATGACATTAAACAGGTAGTCGCAAAAAATTATGACATCATCTGTTTCTTTACACCGGGTGGAGTGAAAAGTTTTAAAGAAAATTTTCCGGGTTACAAACAAAATGGAACAAGGTTCGGAGCATTTGGTTTAAATACGCATAAAGCTGCTGAAGATGCTGGACTTGTATTAGAGGTTAAAGCGCCAATGCCACAAACTCCAGGAATGGTAAGTGCTCTGGATAAATATTTACAATCTACTTTTTCCAAAAAAAAATAATCTCTTCTTGATCAATTTCTAAAGCGGCTTAATTTTAGCCGCTTTTTTATTTTAAAGTTTACAGTATGAAAAATGAACTTTCCACCGAGACTAGTCCATACCTTTTGCAGCATGCGCAAAACCCCGTTCACTGGCAACCATGGGGTGCTGATGCATTGCAAATAGCAAAAGAATTGAACAAGCCAATATTAGTAAGTATCGGCTATTCTGCATGCCATTGGTGTCATGTAATGGAACGAGAAAGTTTTGAAATTGAAGAAACTGCTGGCATTATGAACGAGCATTTCGTTAATATAAAGATTGATAGAGAAGAAAGACCAGATATAGATCATATTTACATGGATGCAGTGCAGGCTATGACGGGAAGTGGGGGTTGGCCCTTAAATGTTTTTCTTACTCCGGAAGGAAAGCCATTTTATGGGGGCACTTATTTTCCACCTGTAAAAGCTTTCAACCGCACTTCTTGGACGGATGTGCTTTTAAGTTTGTCTGACGCATGGAAAAACAGAAGACAGGAAATGGAAGAACAAGCCGAAAAACTTGTTGAACATTTAAAGAAATCAAATAACCTGGGTTCTATAAGAAGTACGGCAACAAATGCAGAAACTTTTGAAGACTTTACCAAAGATGAGTGCATAATTATAAAGAATAATTTATTGGCAAATGCCGACAAAGAAAATGGAGGTTTTGGTAAAGCTCCAAAGTTTCCCCAAACATTTTCGATGAACTGTCTTTTACAATCCGCATATTTTTTAAAAGATGAAGCGGCACTTGCCCATGCAGAGATTTCTTTGATGAAAATGTTAAACGGTGGCATATACGACCAACTTGCAGGAGGGCTTTGCAGGTATAGCACAGACGATGAATGGCTGGCACCACATTTTGAAAAAATGCTTTATGACAATGCACTTTTTATAATAGCATTAAGCAATGCATATCTGCTCACAAAAAAAGAAGTTTACAAAAAGGCTGTGGCAAATATTTGCGATTTCATTTTTTTAGAAATGAAAAATCAAGAAGGTGGTTATTACGCAGCAATTGATGCGGATAGTGAAGGCATAGAGGGAAAATTTTATGTATGGGATAAAAAAGAAATCGAAAATATTTTAGAAGAAGATGCTGTTTTATTTAACGCCTATTACGATGTTTCTGAAGAAGGTAATTGGGAGCATAAAAATATTTTGCGCATTTTAAAACCACTTGATGACGTTGCAAAAGAATGTAACATTGATTTACACAAAGCAGAAGAAATAATCCAAAGATCAAAAAGCAAATTGCTAGATGCAAGAAATAAAAGAGTTAGGCCTGGCACCGATGATAAAATTTTGCTTGGCTGGAATGCGCTGCTTATGACTGCTTTTTGCAAGGCCTATGCTGCCCTGCAGGATGATAAGTATAAACACGCCGCTATTGATTTGTATAATTTTATAGAGGAGAAATACAATGGTGAAAATGAAAATTTTTACCACACTTACAAAAATGGTATAGCAAAATATCCTGCATTTTTAGATGATTATGCTTACTTGATAGATGCATGCATTCATCTACAAGAAATAACAAGCGATAGAAAATATTTAGATAAAGCAAAAAAAATAACCGAACATATTTTTCAAAATTTTGAAGACAAAGAAAGTGCATTCTTCTTTTTTACAACGAAGCAACAAGATGATGTTGTTGTAAGAAAAATAGAAATTTATGACGGTGCAACACCTTCAGCAAATTCAGTAATGGCTAAAAATTTGCTTTATCTGGCTATTGTATTTAATAAAAGCGATTGGCATTTAAAAGCCACTACAATGTTGGATTCTCTCAAAGCCATTATCATCAAACATCCCGGGTCGTTTGGTGTATGGGCGGCTATCGCTTTTAACACAATGGCTGGGATAAATGAAATAACAATTATTGGCAAAGGGTTGGTACCTGCTGTGAAAAATGTGTTGCATGAATACTTACCAAATAAGATATTACAAGCTGGTTTTAATAAATCTGATATGTTTTTATTAAAGGACCAACTGATTTTAGAAGATTTATCTATACATTTATGTCGAAATTTTGCTTGTACGGCACCATTAAATACAATCGGACAATTAATGGATGAAATACAGTTGCAATTTTTTTAACATTTATTAATCACAATATTTACAAAAAAGGGTCGTTTAGTAAAAAAGGATGGCATTGGAATTGTTAGAATATTAACATTGTCAATGGTATCTAATAAATATTTGAAAAACATTTATTAATACATTTGCTAGCACCCTCAAAGTTAAAAAAATGAATAATCGGTTATTGTGCACTATTGCAATCGTTTCTGTGGCCCTTTCTGCAGCCAGTTGTAAACTTATAAGCGGCAAAGGAAAGTCTGGCACAATGCCAAATGATGGTCAATTACACGGCGTGGCGCCGGGCAAATCTTACAATTTAACTAAGCCACCAGGAATGGTGTATGTTCCTGCAGGTACATTTCACATGGGCCCAAGCGATGAAGATGTGAATTATGCTTACACTGCAAGAAATAAGCAGGTGTCTATCAGTGGTTTTTGGATGGATGCAACTGAAGTTACCAACAACGAATACCGTGAGTTTACTAATTGGGTAAGAGATTCAATAGCTGCGAAGCTAATGGGGTATGTAAAGCAAGGCACAGATGGCAATGAATATATTGATTGGAAAAAGGCAAGTGCTATAAAGTACGGAGACAAGGCAACATTCGAAAAAATAGACGCAATAGTAGTGTCAGCTGACAATAGAATATTTGGTAAAAAAGAATTAGACGCTAAAAAAATTGTATATCATTCAGAAATTTTTGATTACAAAGCATCAGCCTACAACCGTGATACAAATGTTCAGCGGAAAGAATTTATTATCAAGCAGGATATTCCAGTTTTTCCTGATACCCTTTGTTGGATTAGAGATTTTGCATACGCTTATAATGAGCCTATGTCAAAACAATACTACAGTCACCCTGCATACGGTAATTATCCTGTCGTAGGTATTAACTGGAAACAGGCAACAGCATTTGCAGAATGGAGAACGCACAAACTCGCTGCATTTAACGAAGGTAAAAAGAGAGCCGGTCAGTCTGATTTCCGTTTGCCCACAGAAGCTCAATGGGAGTATGCCGCAAGAGGTGGACGTTCTCAAATGTCTTATCCATGGGGCGGTCCGTACCTAAGAAATAAAAAAGGTTGCTTATTAGCAAATTTTAAACCTGGTCGTGGCAATTATCCGGAAGATGGTGGATTGTATACCGTTAGAGCTGATGCATATTGGCCAAACGATTTTGGGTTATATAATATGGCAGGTAATGTAGCTGAATGGACGTCTTCTTTATACTACGAAGGCTCTTACAATTTTCAACATGATATGAATCCAGATGTAAGATGGAATGCTAAAAGCTCTGATCCTCCACGCATGAAACGTAAAGTTATTCGTGGCGGCAGCTGGAAAGACGTTGCATACTTTTTGCAGACAGGCACTCGTGCTTACGAATACCAAGACACTTCAAAATCATACATCGGTTTCCGTTGTGTAATCGATCTTCCCCCTACCATTAAAAAAAGGTAATAATAGAAAAATTTTAAAAGATCTTATCTGTAGCATTGATAACCTGAATACCGGGTTGTGAGTCCTATGTCTATAATATTAATCTAAACAAAAACATCCAAAATTAAACCAAAAAAACATGTCAGTAAAAATTCCTTCAAACATTAGTAAATGGATGGACGTAGGCGTATCCGTAGCAGCAGCTGTAGTAATTTATGGTGCACTTCAAAAGATTTTGCACACACCATCAGCCGATCTATTATTAAAAATTGGTTTGATAACTGAAGCCATTATATTTCTATCGTATGGCGTTCTTTATATGATTTATCCTCCTGTGAAAGAAGAATTTGAAGGGCAGATGAAAACTGTAGTTGCAACGGGTAACCCGGCTTTGAACAGCATGGATAAAATGTTACAAGATGCAGATATAACTCCTACCAATTTAAAAAAATTGGGTGAAGGTTTTCAAAAACTTGGGACAACAGTAAATGGAATATCTGATGTAAGCGATGTTGTTAAGTCGACATCTGATTTCAGTAAAAAAACGCAAGAAGCTACAACTGCATTAAGTTCAATGTCTGCAGCATTTACAAGTAGTGCAGCAACTATGGCTACATTTGGCAGTGCATCTGATAGTGCACGTGGGTTTCATGATCAAATACAAGTTCTTACAAAAAACTTAGGTTCTTTAAATACAATTTACGAATTGGAATTGAAGGAAAGCAATAACCACCTTAAGGCCTTGAATGGTTATTACGGTAAAATGGCTGAAGCAAGTTCTGCAATGATGGGCAGTGTTGAAGATGCGAACAGAGCAAAAGAACAAATTGGTGCTTTGGCAAATAACCTTAGTAAATTAAATGCGGTTTATGGCAATATGCTTGGCGCAATGCAAGGGAGATAATTCATTGACAGCAGCAAAATTTTACCGAAACAACATTTAATAAAATAATTAATACTATAAGTTATGGCTTTACCGAAAGAGCCCAGGCAAAAGATGATTAACATAATGTATTTGGTGCTTACAGCATTACTTGCATTAAATGTTTCATCAGAAATTTTAAACGCATTTAAGGTTGTAGACAAAAGTTTGACAACCTCAAACAGCAACTTATCATCTGCCAACGAAACATTATATAAGTCTTTGCAGGCAAAAGTTGCAGACCCTGTAACAGCTGAAAAAGCAAAAATCTGGAATGCGCATGCTGAAACAGCAAAAAAGTTATCCGGCGATTTGTATTCTTTTATTGACGGCATTAAACTGCAGTTGAAAGCGGAAGCAGGTGCTAAAATGGTTGATGTTGACGGAAAACAAGTGGAGCAATTTAAAGAAGATGATCTGGAAGCTGCAACAAGATTGTTTGGTAACGGACCCGGCGGTAAGAATCTTGGTCCACAGTTAGAGCAAAAATTAAAGGATTATAAAACCGCTATGTTAGCAATAGATCCTGAGATTAATACACAATTTGCAAATACGCTTTCTGTAGATGGAAAACCTGCAACAGGGCAGGATGGAAAAGAAAAATCATTTACTGATGCATATTTTCACATGACACCTACTGTAGCAGGGCTTACCTTGTTAAGTAAATTTCAAAACAATGTAAAAAACTCTGAAAACCAAGTAGTAACGTTTTGCCATTCTAAAGTTGGAGAAGTAAAAGTGAAATTCGATAAAACAGGTGTGTTAATTGGACAGAGTGCTAATTATGTGATGCCGGGTCAGGAAATAGAGGTTACGGCAGGTATAGGAGCTTATAGTTCCGCAGCCGCTCCACAAATTTCTATTAACGGTTCGGGTGTGCCGGTTGTTGATGGTCAGGGTAAATATAAATTTCAGGCATCTGGTGGCGGAGCACACACTGTTCCGGTAACTATTCGCTATAAGGACCAAGATGGCAATGAAAAAACAGAAACTAAAAATGTAGAATATACAGTTGGTACACCCGGTGGTGCAGCTGTAATGTTGGACAAGATGAACGTATTTTATATCGGTGTCGATAACCCTGTTACAATTGGTTCTCCAACGGGTTGGGATAAAACAAACGTTTCTATGAGCGGTGGTTCCATATCAGGGTCTGGTTCAAATAGAACTGTAAGAGTTAGCTCTATTGGGCCAGCATCAATTACAGTGAATGCTGATGGTAAAACAAGTCAATTTTTATTTAGGGTGAAAAGAATCCCAAGTCCTGTATTTAGGATTGGCGCAGGAAAGGCCAGAGTTCCAGCTGTAGATTTCAAAAATCAGGACTTTTGTAGAGCAGATCTTGAAAATTTTGATTTTGACTTAAGGTTCAGTGTTATTAGTGCAACAGTTTATTTTTCAGGAACTGGATTCCCTAATTTGACGCCTTCTAGTATCAGTGGAAATAGTTTAAGCAATATCAAAGCATTGATGCAAAGATGTGGACCGGGTTCGTCTATTTCTTTTATAAATATAAAAGTTCAAGGTCCTGATGGCCCAAGGACAATTGACGAGGCCACTATCCAATTATACTAATTGTATAAAATAAAAATTATGAACAGACAAATTTTGAAGTTTCTATTTCTTTTTCTAGTTATTGGCGGTGTTGGAAACATTGCTTTTGCTCAAAAGAAAAAAGCTAAAGCACCTGTTAAAAGGACTTCTACCAGAAGAACTACAAAAAACAGAACTACGGCTAATATTAAAGGATCTGCAGCATCGACAGATAGTGCAGTTGTGGTAGCAGACGTAGCTGTTAATGATAGTTTACCAATAAAGAAGGTTGCAAAATCACTTCGAAGAGATGGTGCAGTTGATGATGATGCGATTAGAGATAGAACACCTTTGCCTTATGAAAACTTAAGGGCTGATGATGCAGTTTATCGCCATAAAATTTGGCGTGAAATTGACGCTAGAGAGAAGATAAATCTACCTTTCAGATATTCTGCAGATCAGGATAACGGTAACCAACGTTTTATTTCGATATTACTACAAGCTATCCAAGATAGTACTGTTACTGTATTTAGTTCTATTGATGATAGATTTACAACACCTATGACTAAGGGTGAAGTATCTAAAATTTACGCCGGAGAAGAAGAGGATGTTGTAACAACCGATTCGCTGGGCAATGTGACAGGCAGTAAAAAAATGCGAAATGAAGTAAATCCTGATTCTATCTATAAATTTAGGATAAAAGAAGAAGTAATTTTTGACAAAGAAAGTTCTCGTTTATTTTTTAGAATATTAGGAATTGCTCCGTTAAAAAGAGTTATTACTCCTCAAGGTTTAGATCTTGGTGAAACAGAATTATTCTGGGTTTATTACCCTGATATGAGAGAAACATTTTCAAAATATGAAGTATACAATGGTAAAAACATGGGCGCTCGTATGAGTTGGGAAGAGCTTTTTGAGAGCCGTATGTTTTATGGTCGTATTATAAAAAGTACTATTGATAATCCGTACGATCAATTCATAAAAAATTACAAAGGGCTAAGTGAAAATACTATTCTTCAACTGCTGGAAGGTGAAAACATTAAAGAAAAAATCTTCAACTATGAGCAGGATTTATGGAGCTATTAATATAAAATACTAGTTATATATTATCAGACACAAACAAAACACAAACCCTTCGAACTATCGGAGGGTTTGTCTTTTGGAGGGACATTTAGTAGATTGTAAGTCCCCATTTTATTTTGATGTGGTTAAAAAGATTACAGTTTATACAATATATAATCACTATTTCTACCAACGAAAAAACCTTTCAAATGAAGGTTTGATTTATAATAAGTGTAGATATTTTAAAATTTTTTGCCGCCTTTGTATTTTGTTTTGGCGCCTGCGTCTCTCATTTCTTCCTGGCTTTTTCCTCTTGCATCATTTGGGCAACCATATTTTTCCTTTTTCCTAAAAATAGCACAACTGCATAAAAAAGATAAGGCAATAAGTGCTAGGGTCATTTTTTTCATGATCAAATATATTCCTTTTTTAAAGCGCATAGTTATTTAAACCATTTGCTATACATCACATAATTATCTGCAATTCTGTTTATTTCACCACTAATTAGTGCCTCGCTTACCATCTTCACTTTTTTGGCGGGTACTCCTGCAAAAATGCAACCTTTTTCAATAATTGTATTTTCTAAAACAACTGCACCTGCAGCAATAATACTGTTGCTACCAACTCTTACATTATCCATCACTATAGCACCCATCCCAACCAACACATTGTCTTCTAATATGCAACCATGCACAATTGCATTGTGCCCAATACTAACATTGTTACCTATGATTGTTTTTGTTTTTTGGTATGTGCAATGTATTACCGCTCCATCCTGCACATTAACCTTGTTTCCCATTTCTATAGTGTTTACATCGCCACGAATTACGGCATTAAACCACACACTGCATTCATTTCCCATTTTTACATCTCCAACAATTGTTGCATTTGCAGCAACAAAACAATCGTTACCCATTTCAGGTTCAATACCATTTACAGGAAGTATTAATGCCATAATTCAGTTTTTTATTTAGTAAAAATAATCATAATCAACCTGTAATTACAATGTGTTTTGGGAGCATTATCGTTAATACTTTTTTGATCATTTTTATTCGGCTATCCACGACAATCTTTTTTGCCGCAGACAGCAATCCGCCGGGAGGCGGATCGTTGTTATCGGGGCTATCATCATTAGTTTTTTTCATCTTTCATTAAAGCAGGTAACAACAGTTTTTTTAAAGTGGTTTCAAAATAATATATAAACATCTGTGCCGTAACTTTGCTGCATGACCAACCGACAGTTATTTTTAAACCATGTAGGCCAAACTTCTGATGCACCGCTTTGCCTAAATATAGTAAGCGCACAAGGGAGTAAAATGTGGGATGTTGCCGGCAAAGAATACCTCGATCTTATTGCAGGAATAAGCGTTTGTAATGTAGGTCATAGGCACCCGAAGGTAGTAGCAGCAATAAAAGAACAGGCAGACAAATACCTGCACA
This sequence comes from Chitinophagales bacterium, assembly GCA_038225275.1. Taxonomy (GTDB): domain Bacteria; phylum Bacteroidota; class Bacteroidia; order Chitinophagales; family Chitinophagaceae; genus Ferruginibacter. Next base: position 12,885 of record JBBREY010000034.1, read on the forward strand.
TCATGGTTTATGGGGAACTTGTTGAAAACCCTCAAGTAGAATATGCAACACTGCTTACCCAACATTTGCCTGAAACTTTAAATAGTGTTTTTTATACAGCCAGCGGAAGTGAAGCTACGGAAGGTGCCATGAAACTTGCAAAACGTTATACAAACAGATCGCAAATAATTTCATTTAAAAATTCATACCATGGCAGTACTCAAGGTGCTTTAAGCGTAATGGGAAGCGAATATTGGCAACAGGCTTTTCGCCCTCTATTGCCTGATGTTTTGCAACTTCGGTATAATAATTTTGATGATCTAAAAAATATTACTGAAAGAACTGCCTGTGTTATTGCAGAAACAATTCAGGCAGAAGCAGGCATTTTAAAACCACAACATGGCTGGCTACAATCGTTAAGACAAAGGTGTTATTGCACAGGTACGCTATTAATATTAGATGAAATTCAATGCGGCTTTGGTAGAAATGGAACGCTCTGGGCTTTTGAACAGTTTAATATTGTACCAGATATTTTATTGCTTGGCAAAGCCATTGGTGGTGGTATGCCGCTCGGAGCATTTATAGCAGATAAAAAATTAATGGATTCTTTTACTTACAATCCTGTTCTTGGCCATATAAATACATTTGGTGGCCACCCGGTAAGTTGTGCGGCAGGCATGGCTGCCTTTAAAGTGTTAACAGAAGAAAAATTGTACAATAAAGTTTTCGAAAAGGAAGCAATGTTTCGTGCGCTGTTAAATCACCCATCCATAAAAAATATAAGTAGTGCGGGGTTAATGATGGCTGTGGAATTTGATAGCTTTGAAACCAATAAAAAAATTATAGATGCGCTTATTGAACAGGGCGTTTTTACAGATTGGTTTTTATTTTGTGCACACGCATTTAGAATTTGCCCGCCATTAAATATTAGTGAAGAGGAAATAAAAGAAGCCTGTAAAATTATTTTAAAAGTGCTCAACTCTCAATTGCATATTCAATAAAATTTACCCCTTCCAACTACCGTGATGTAATTGCTTTACCACAAATCACTGCTGCAATTATAGAATCAAACGATAAAGTAATTTCAAAAAGCCACTCATAAAACAGGGGTTGTAAAAATGTTTCCATTTACAAAAGACAATTAAATTGCAGGAATAAAACCGAGCACTAAAATTTAATTGTATGATAGAGGTACAAAATGTTTCAAAACAATATCATTTAAGCAACAAGCAAAAGAAAGAACTGCAAACCAATGACGCATCGGTTTTTGCAGTAGATAATATCTCTCTTACCTGCGAGCCAGGTAGAGTGTTCTCTTTACTTGGTGCAAATGGTGCAGGAAAGACAACAACATTAAGAATGATCTCTACCATTTTAAAACCAACAGACGGAGATATCATTGTGGGGGGAGAAAGTGTATTACACAATCCTGAAAAAGTGAGAAGTAAGATTGGTTTTTTAACGGGCTCTACTAACTTGTACGATAGGCTAACACCTGGTGAAATAGTAAAGTATTTCGCAGATTTGCATGGCATGGACAATGTAAAATTTGAGCAACGAAAAAGGCTTTTGTTTGACCAGTTGAATATCAATGAATTTGCCAAAAAGCGCATCAGCCAACTTTCTACCGGTATGAAGCAAAAAGTTTCTATTGCCCGCAGCATGATACACGACCCTGCCATTGTAATATTTGATGAACCAACATCGGGGTTAGATGTTATAACTGCTCACAGTATTATTGAGCTTATTAAACAATGTAGAAAGGAAGGGAAAACGATTATATTTTCTTCGCACATAATGAGTGAGGTAGATCTGCTTTGTGATGATCTTGCCATTATATCAAAAGGCAAACTTATTTACAACAATACAATGTCAAATTTTAGAAGTGAATTTTCTCACCAGTCGCTTACAGAAGCTTTTATTGAAATTGTAAATACATCTACCAAAAAAGAAATTATACATCAAGCCTAAATTTATAGCATGAATACTATTTTTATTGTATTAAAAAAAGAACTTACTGATACGCTTAGAGATAAGAGAACACTCATTTCAGCTATTATTTTGCCTGCCATCGTTATTCCGTTGCTCATATTTGGGGTAACAAAGCTGCAAAAAAGTTTGATGGATAAGGCGGGGGAAAAAGCTGTAAGAATAGCACTGGTTGGGGTTCCTGCTGCTTATCAAAATACTTTCAACGATTCAAAATTTAAGCTGCAAAAAAACTTAAATGTTGCTACAGGTAAAAATGCAATTCAGAAGGATAGCTTAGATGCTATTGTTGAATTTCAGCCTGACTTTTTACAGAAAGTTGATAGTATGAAATCAGGCGTGGTACATCTTTACTACAAGTCAACCAACTTATTGTTGTATAAGCGCATGGCAGAGAAACTGGATTCTCTAAAAGCCGAATTACTTAGAGGAAGAATTAAGCAGCTGAATATATCTGAGGAAGCCTTGATGCCGCTGGTAATTTCTAAAGAGGATATTGCATCTCCAAAAGAACAAATCGGTAAACTCGTGGGTGGTTTTTTACCCTATATTTTTATTCTTTTCTGTTTTATGGGTTGTATGTATCCTGCCATAGATCTCATAACAGGCGAAAAGGAAAAGGGCACAATGGAAACACTTTTAACAGTGCCGGCATCTCGTTTTAAAATACTAGTGGGTAAAATCATAGCCATATCTCTTGTAGGATTATGTGCCGCAACAATGACCATACTTGGCATGGTTACAGCCCTGAAATTATTGCCTAACATACCTAAGGAATTTTTAAACGTGTTAAATGATATGCTGTCTTTAAAATTTGTTGGCATGCTTTATTGTATGCTCATACCATTGAGTATATTTTTTGCAGGCATGCTTTCAGCTATGGTTATAAGAGCAAAAAGTTTTAAAGAAGCACAAAGCATGGTTACGCCGATGACTTTTGTTATTATAATACCTGCCCTCATTGCAACAATACCGGGTATTGAATTAAACTGGCAAACGTCAGTTATTCCTGTGCTTAATATTGCGCTTGCAACAAAAGAAATAATTGCAGGTACCATAAACATATTTCAATATGCAGTGGTCGTATCATCACTAATTGCATTTGCTCTTCTGGCCGCATTTTTTAGCTACAAGCAATTCTCCAAAGAAAGCATGGTTTTAAAATAATTTTGAATAATTCTTTTGTTTGTTAAGCTGGTTTTATTTTACTTTGTATTTCAAAGTGCTTTTATGAATAAACAGCAACAATCTTTAGAAGATCTCCAGCATATTAAAATGATGATGGAGAGAAGTAGTCGATTTATTAGTTTGAGCGGGCTTAGTGGCATCAGTGCAGGCATATGCGCATTAATAGGCGCATGGATAGCTAAGCCATTTATATTAGGACAAAAAAATTTGGTAATAAACGAAGATCTTGCAGTTAGTCAGGCTTTGGGAAATGATTATAGCATCATTCTGAACACTTATTTATTTTGGATAGCGATTTTTACTTTTATAGCGGCATTCGTAAGTGCTTTTATTTTTACTTATTTAAAAAGTAAAAAAGAAGGGATTGCTGTATGGAGTCACACTTCTAAAAGATTAATGATTAATGTGAGCATACCGATAGTAGTAGGAGGATTATTTCTTTTTAGAATGATGCAGTTTGAAACTTTCGGATTGATTGCTCCGGGCTGTCTGATTTTCTATGGTCTGGGTTTGGTGAATGCAAGTAAATACACATTGATAGAAATTCGTTATCTGGGTTATATTCAAATTTTATTGGGTTTGATTAGTCTTTGGTTTGTTGGGTGCGGTATTTATTTTTGGGCAGCAGGGTTTGGTGTAATGCATATTTTATACGGTGCTTATATGTGGAATAAATACGAAAGAAGCTAATGTTAAATCCTATAAACAATCTTAATAAACTTTTTGACAGTCGTGTACGACTGGGCATTATGAGTGCTCTTATGGTAAACAGCGAAGTGAATTTTAATGATTTAAAAATGTTGCTGGAAATTACTGATGGAAACCTTGCCAGCCATATAAAAGCGTTAGAAGAAAATAATATTATTAAGGTAGAAAAAGGTTTTATAGGCAGAAAAACGAATACTACTTATGCTGTTACAAAAAATGGTGAAAAAGAATTTAAACTACACATTACGGCTCTTGAAAAAATGATCAAAGCGACAAAATAATTTTTTTTGCAACTATACTTTGAAATACAAAGTACTTTTAAAAATATATTATGCACAAGCACGTTATTAAAATCAGATCACAAATATTGGTCTTTCTTACGCACAACTTAGCGTTACCGTTTCTAAAATTTGTACGAAAGCCGATACCATTTCCGCATACCATGATGTCTCTCTCGCAAATGCAAGCAGGAACTTTGGGTAATGACCTGTACAATTTTCTCATCAATAAAAATTTAGTGTTGTTGCCTTATTACGCAAAGCATGATATTAAACATATTTTGTTGGAATATGATACAACAGATGAGGGGGAAGTTTGTCTGCAATGTTTTATGTTGGGTAACAGGCATATTTCTTTTCCTGTAGCGGCTACTGTGTTGTATGGCTTTTTAACTATGCCGGAGTATTGGCCGAAATTTTTTAATGCATATAAACGTGGCGCAAAATCTGCATCGTTAAAGCATTGTGATTGGTTTGAAATAATCAGCCAAAAAACCAGCATTCTAAAAAAAGGTATAAATATTTAGTAAGATGAAAAAAACAAAGGAAGCATTCGTTTTTGCATTGCATGGTTTAAAATATGCATTTTTGAAAGAACGAAATTTTAGAACAGAAATATTCTTTGCATTATTAGCTTGTATTACTGCTTATCTGCTGCACATATCTGCTATAGAATGGTTTATTATAATGCTCAATATTGGTTTTGTATTGTGTGTTGAATTAGTAAATACTGCCATTGAAAAAGTATGCGATGTTGTGTGTAAAGAAATAAACCCTGCTATTAAAATTATCAAAGATGTTGCTGCATCAGCGGTTGTTGTTGCAGGTACTACGGCCTTTGTTTGTGGGTTATTAATTTTCATCCCCGCATTTTATAAATTATTAAGCCAATGAAGAAATTATTTTCGCCATTTGCACAATGGCTGTTTAGTTGCTTCTTATTTATTGCTCTTATGATAGCAGGGAGAATAATATATGCTGGTAACGGTAGCTACTTGTTTATGATATGGAACTTATTTCTTGCATGGATACCGTATATTTTAAGTACCCGTTTTATTTATATAAAGAATTATAGAAAATTGATACAAATTTTATTTTTTTTTGGATGGCTATTATTTTTCCCAAATGCTTTATACATTGTTACAGATATTATTCACCTGGCGCAAACACAAGCTGCCCCGCTATGGTACGATGCCGTGTTACTGTTTGCATCTTCGTTGATGGGATTGGTATTGGCATTTGCATCGGTAATTAATACCGAGAAATATCTGTGCACAATTTTTAGTAAAAAGTTTATCACCCCTATCATTATTGTTCTGCTGTTCGCAGGTTCGTTTGGTGTTTATCTCGGCAGATTTGAACGGTGGAATAGTTGGGATGTATTGCATAATCCATTAAACTTAGGCTTTGATATCGCCGCAAGATTTGTATTCCCAATATCATACACAAAAGCATGGGTCGTAACTATTTTGCTTACCTGTTTATATTCATTGTGTTGGTTTCTTATTAAATGTTTCCCCGTATTTACAATTGAAGATAAAAGGTAAAAAGTATGAAAGCTTTAATAATTTTTAATGAAGTCTTCAAATTATTGTTGAACAAACATTAACTGCTGAAGGGCTGCCGGATGGACAGTAGTAGCTACCGCATTAATAAAAACATATGACTAGTAAACATTGTTGCGGTACTACTACAAATAGCCGGAACAAACGTTTAATTATTGTATAGTGCCAACAACCCCAAACTATTGTCTCAAATAAAAACGGATGCTAACCTTAAAAGTAGCATCCGTTTAAAATGAATATTATTATTTTTAAAAATCAAGTCCCAGTGAAATATAAGTTTGTGGTTTGCCTTTAAAAAAGCCGTTCATTTGCCAAGCTGCATCAAACTTTACAAAATAGCCAAGCAAAGTACTTCGAGCACCAAAACCATAACCACCTGCAAATGGACCTATACCACCAGCTTTAACTCTTACGGTAACAGGGCCGGGGTCGTTTGGAAAGTTAGGATTCGCCGCTGAGTTGTAAGGAATATTGGGTCTTTTAATTCCTTTAAAGCCACCATTCCATGCCGTTCCTAAATCAATAAACTGCGTTAGTTGAAAATTACGAACGAAAGCGTTGTTTATCGTTTTATCAAACAAGGTGGTAAATACGGGAAGCCTAAACTCACTGTTAATAACCACGGCATTGTTACCACTTGCTATGTTTTGTATAAACCCACGCATGTTAACGGCTAGACTTTGAAAAGCATAATCCTGATCTGGCGCCGGTGTATTATCGTTTATGAAATATTTATCGCTGCCATCTTTTTTTGTGTTGTTGCCAAACATTAGCCAACCATCTACACCACCTAAATAATAGATCAATTTTTGGTTGCCAAAACTAAAATCGCCTGCAGCTCGGCCTGCCCAGATAAAGTTTCTGTAAATAGGATAATAATAACGGGCATCAAAGCCAACATTATAAGTATTTGGCCCACCTGCAAATTGTACTTTGTTTATTTGCCTGTTGAAATCTGCATACACTTTAGCCCTTGCGCCGTTGTAAATATTTTGTGCAGTTGCAATACTATTATCATACACAAATTCTAAATGCGATGTTTGATAAAGCGTAAGATTATTATCTATCAATAATGTTTGGGGTAATTGAAGAGATGCATTTACAACTTGGTTATCTGCTCTAATACCGGTGCTTAATCTTATACTTTTTGTCTCATCAAAAGGATAAGAAATATTTGCCTGGTATAAATTGGTAAATTGTTTGCCATTTAAGAATATTAGTGAGGCACCTCCAGTTACAAATGAAAGGCTTTGAACATTTCTATAATAGGTAAGCCCCCAGTCAACTCTGCGCTTTAAATTTTGATAATTTAATAACCACTCATTGTCTTTAAGATTGGTACCAATTTTAAAACCACCGGTTATTTTTATATCTTCCAATAAATCAGACGTGCCTAAACGTATAAGGCCATTTAAAGGGCTACCGCTGTTGAGCATAATTGGCCCTGACCCACCTTGATATGGTTGGTATCTGTTTATTAAGACACTGTTATTAAACCCTGCAGAGCCATAATCTGCCGAGAATTTTTTTGGCTTATAAACAAATAATTTAGCTCTTGCCAATACGTTGTCGTCGTCCTGCAAGGGCACTATTGGTTTTGCAGTTCCATCCCTTTTTGTTGAGTCTGTGCCAAATTCAGTTTGAAAAAAGTCGTTGGATTTTTTTACAGAATCAGCCACAGGAACTGAGGTGACAAAAGGTTTACCGGTAGCGGGATTTACTTTTGTGAGCCTACTTTCTCTCATCAGTTTTTTTGCATATTCAGTTGGCACAGCGCTTACATTTCGTTTATATAATGTGCTCTCATCTATTTTAAGTTTGTATAAAATTTTTTCGTCACTTTGTCTTGTTACTTCGCTTAACTGATTGTTATCTCCGGCAATTCTACTTTCTGCTAGAGAACTTGGGTAGTTGGTTAGTGGGAAGGTATACGCAGAGTCAGAAGATACTGCGACCACAGCTACAGAATCTATATCAGTTTTTTTGTAAACACGCAATGTGCTGTCAACATCTTTTTGTGAAGGATTGCGCAATATATCGTCACCAATTAAAACCAATGTATCGAGCCCTTCAGCTTTTGTTGTAAAGAAGCCCGCATAACGGTTACCGATACCATTTTCATCACTTACAAAAGTAAAATGGTTGCTGTTATATGGTGTCGGAAAACGAGCGTTACCGTATTTTAAATTGGTAAGTTGTGTTATCTGATTCAGCTCAGGCTTATCGCCAAAATTTGTAATCAAAAATACATTGAACCTGTTGTTGCTGGGTAGAACAGTATCGCCGGTTTTAGCTGATGCTGTTGGCCTGTTGCTGCTGTAAATTATGCCCGTTTTGCCGGGAAAAGATACAAATGTTGCATCAAGATCGTCGTACACATCATTTGTAATTTGTGTTACTTTTTCTTTTTCTATAGCAAATGTGTAAATATCTGCGTGGCCATTTTTTACTGCAGAAATGAGCAAGGTACGGCTATCCAGCATGTACTTTACATCCTGCACCTGGTCAAACTTATCTGTAATATCAAACGTGTATTGTTTTAGATTACTTAATACATCATAAACAAATAATTTTAGGTGGCCTTCGGTTGTATAAATAACCGAAATCCTTGTTCCCTTTGGGTCCCACGCAACTAGTGGATAGCTAGGATTTATTTCTGCTTCGTACGATCTTGTACCATATTTAAGCAAAGTTTTGTTTTCGTAACCTTCATTTAATATTAATCTTACTATCCCTTTTTTAAATTGTGTTACCACATAGTCATTGTTTTTCTTATTAGGATTTACATTGAAACGGTAATAATTTAAGCGCTTGCTTATATCAAATCCATCAACATAATTTCCTTTTGGGTAGGCTTTGCGGCGTGAAATATCTTTGGAATATTTATCATCTTGATACTCCATAAATTCTGCCTGTAATTCTTTAAATGTAAGCTTGGTTATTTGCTTGCTTGCTTTATTTAAATTCTTATAAATTCTGGCTAAGTATAAAAAGTAGGTAACGTTTTCTTTCTTATATTTCTCTTCTACATAATACCAAAAAGCATGGCCTGCTAATAGAGGTTTTTCAAAAGCAAATTTTGAGAATTTGCTGTAGTTTCCACTTAACATTTCGCTTTTAAGTTCATCGTCTAAATCAGTACTCCAGTTTTCGCCAAGGTAGGCTACGTAGCCATCAGTAAGCCATACAGGTAAATCTAGCAACGTTTGGTTGCTGGCAACTTCGCCTAAATCATCTCCAAACAATACATTTTTTGTAATAATATCTGCAATGCCCTGCCTTACCTGTCGTTTTAAATTATAGTGATTTGCATCGTAATAAATAACCATTTTATTATTTACCAGCCTGGTGATAGATCCTGCATTTAACACATCAGATTCCAGCCCTATGTTGGTTTGTTTTTTGTCAGCAAATTCATTGTACAAAATAATATTGGCTCGGCGTTGAAGGCTATACTCAGCGGCTACTTCAATTTGCGGTAGTTCTTTTTCGGCAACCTGTGCTGTAAATTTTGCGAGTTCCTGTCCACCATTATAGAAGTAAACATTAAAGTTTTGGGTTTGATAAAACTGCCATTTAAATTTTTTATATTGAATCCTGTTTTTACCAAAAGTAACAGCGTTTACCTGTGCTGTGGTTACAAAAGCTGGAAGAATGAAAATAAAGGAAATAAGAATTATTCTGCTGAACTTTGCCATACTTATTTGTTATATTAAGTCTTAAAATTAGTTGATTACACTGTACAATTAAAATCATTTTAAATAAGCATACATGCTCACAATAAAATCATTCGAATTTAGTCCAATACAAGAAAATACGTACATACTTTACAATGAGTTTAACGACTGCATCATTATTGATCCTGGTTGTTATTTTGATGCTGAAAAAGAAGAAATGGTTGCTTTTATAAGCAACAATAAATTAATACCAAAAATGCTGATAAATACACATTGTCATTTAGACCATGTATTCGGAAATAAATTCACTGCAGAAAAATATAATTTGACATTGCAACTTCATGAAAATGAAAAAGCCGTTCTAGCATTTGCACCTACTAGTGGCCTTATGTACAGTATGCCATTTGATAATTATAAGGGAGACTTTGTGTTGTTGAATGCAGGCGATGTAATTTCTTTAGGGGAGGATAAATTAAAGGTCTTACTTGTACCCGGTCATAGCCCTGGCAGTCTGGCTTTTTATTGTGCGAAAGATAAATTTGTAATAAGTGGAGACGCTTTGTTTAAAAACAGTGTAGGAAGAAGTGATTTGCCCGGCGGTAACCATGAGCAACTTATTAAAAGTATAAAAGAAAATCTTTTGACATTGCCCGAGGAAACGGTCGTTTATAGTGGTCACGGAAGTGCTACAACCGTGGGTGTCGAAAAAAGGAATAATCCATATTTAAACTAGTCATAAAAAGTTGCAGGGACTTTAAGTTAGTTTATTGCTTCCCACCATTTTGAAAATTCCTGGTTCTCATTTAATAAAACTTTCTCGCCAATCATTGGTGTAAGTATGTCGAAATTAGCTTCTTTATTTAACTCGAATAATGTAGTTATTGGCGTATCCCAATTATGATTGGCAAGTTTAAATTTACCCCAATGCACAGGTATAATTTTCTTTGTCTGCAAATCTTTTGCTGCCTGTAAAACTTCATGAGGAAGCATGTGTATGTATTTCCAACTAAGATCATATTGACCACATTCCAATATTGCAATGTCAAACGGTCCAAATGCATCGCCTGCTTTTTGAAAATGAGTGTCGTAACCACTGTCGCCACCAATAAATATTTTCTTTGTTGGTGTTTGTAAAACGTAAGACAACCAAAGCGCTTTATTCCTTTTAAAGCCTCTGCCCGAAAAATGCCTTGCGGGTATTGTGTCTACTTTAAATCCATTTCCCAATTCAACATGTTTGTTCCAATCTTCTTCAATAATTATTTCTTTTTCAAAGCCCCATTTTTCAAAGTGTGCACCTGTACCCAATCCACAAATGATTTGTTTTATTTTAGGCTTTAGTGCTTGTATAGTCGTATAATTTAGATGATCCCAATGGTCATGGCTTATAAAAAGAAAATCTATTTCAGGGATATCATCAACTGTATAAATATCAGCTCCTGCAAAACTTTTTATAGATGCCGGCAGGGGAGATGCGGAGCCGCTGAAAACAGGATCTACCAATATTTTTTTGCCATCTGTTTGTATAAAATATGATGAGTGGCCAAACCATACAAATACATCTTCCTCTTTTGGGAGGTTTAGTAAGTTTGTTTTTTTAGAAGGTAGAATAGAATCAGGTTTTGTTCGAGTGTTTTTATTGAGTAATAAATTCTTCATTACCCCATAATACGTAATGCCTTCGGCTAGATCTGGCGTAAAACTTTCATTAATAAATTTTCCGTCTTTATAATTAGTGGAATTTTTAATTCTAACAAGTCGCTCACTTTTTGCTAAACTTCCAAATTTATCTTGGTTCATAAATAGAAAAACTGAAATTATAAATATTGCAATTATTATTAACAGAGCTATCATTTTTTTATTATTTTTTTTTGTTAGAATCCTGAAAAGTTATAGGTGGATAATGTTATGGCCCATCACTTTATATTATGCGGAATATCTATTTGCAATATTGCATAATAAATATTAAACCCCACATTTGCTTTTCGAAAGTAAAAAATCTGAATGAATCAAACCGAACATGCTGCAGCACGACAATCTTTCTTACAAAAGGATATTATTCAAAAGATAATTTTTATTGTTTCATGCGTATTCTGTCTTACTCCTTTTGCAACGCCTCCTGTTGCATTGTTACTTGGGCTCATAATTGCGCTATTTGTAGGGCATCCATATTTACGTTTTAATAATAAAGCCACGCAACTTTTACTTAAAATATCAGTGGTAGGCTTGGGCTTTGGAATGAATGTACACAGTGCATTGAAAGCAGGGAAAGATGGAATTTTATTTACTGTTGTGTCAATAATTGGTACACTTGTTTTTGGTTACTTTGCAGGAAGAATATTAAAAATTGAAAAGAAGACTTCTTACTTAATTTCTACAGGTACTGCTATTTGTGGAGGAAGTGCTATAGCTGCTATTTCACCGATAATCAAGGCAGAAGAAAAACAAATCTCAGTAGCATTAGGGGCAGTTTTTATCCTTAATTCTATTGCCTTAATAGTTTTTCCTTATATAGGTCATCAATTACATTTATCGCAAACGCAATTTGGGCTTTGGTGCGCTATTGCCATACATGATACAAGTTCTGTAGTGGGCGCTGCAAGTAAATACGGATCTCAAGCATTAGAAATTGCAACTACAATAAAACTTGCTCGGGCATTGTGGATTATCCCTGTAGCTTTTCTCTCTACATTTTTATTTAAAAATAAAAACAGCAAGATCAAAATCCCATATTTCATTGGTCTATTTATATTGGCTATGATTGTAAATTCTTATGTGCCATTTGTTCAACAAAATGGTCATTATCTGGTTAGCATTGCAAAAGCGGGACTAACACTTACCTTATTTTTAATTGGTTGTGGCTTGTCTAAAAAAGTATTACAATCAGTAGGAATAATGCCTTTATTACAGGCAGGAATACTTTGGGTTTTAATTTCACTTACTGCACTATGGGCCGTTACTTCATTAACTGTATAGATCCAAAAAATATCTTTGGCTATAATTTATGTGAGAAAATAAAAACCGAAATCTTTTAAATTAATTTTCTAATTAAAAGATTTCGGTTTGATAATTATTTTTGATTTGTTACCTGATCTGTCCTCTCATTTTTCCTCCCGGAGAAAAATTAGAATGAACATTTACATAAACCATTCTGTTTAAAATTGAATCTGCCAATCCTGCACTAATAGTTCTTGTTTGTGTGATACTAAAATCATTTCTTGTATCAGCAAGGTTGGTAATAACCGGACCATTTACACCGGTTGCACCGATGTGTATGTGTGCAAATTTTAATGTATCTCCCGTTTCTAAATTGCTAATTGTAATTTTAGAAAAAAGTTTATTATCCTCATTGATTCTTACAACTGCTATGCCCGTGGCGGTTGTGGTTACAGGTGTTGGCTCATTTGCTCCACTCAAAGCAACATTATATGCCTGTAAAATATTTTTTCCAACCTGTCCACGAAGAAGACCACCGCTGAATTGTGCAGAATGTATATTGGCATAAAAATCAGTAACATTGTTCTTAAGGCTATCAACAAGTGATTGTCTTACATTCACTGCTTTAGCCTCCACTGAAGCACCTGTTACAACAATAGTAAACGGTAATACGATGCTTCCATTGCTAACTGCATCGCCTACATGTATATGAGCTGCCTTTATAGTATCGCCAGCTGTAAAATTGGCCAAGGTTGCGGAAAGGGTAACAGTATTATCAGAAAATATCTTTAAAGATGCCGTTGATGTTTCGGGTCTTGTATTTGGCGCAACCTCATTTGCTGCTGCCATTTTTACGCTGTATTCTTTTACCAAAGTGGGTTCAGGACTTGTAGCGACTGTTTCATCTTTATTGCAAGATGCAAAAAATAAAATTGTAGAAAACGCAAAAATTGCTTTGATTGATAAACGACTCATAAAAATTTTTTGATTGAATGATAAAGCATAAAGATAACTAACATTTGTTAGTAAAACTGAAGATATACACCTAAAATATTTAATTCAAATATTATTTACAGTCGGTCAGCTTGAATTTAATTACATAACAAATGCTTTAAACCGAATGTCAGTAAGCAATTTCAGGCATAAAATTATTGGGGGCTACACATCTTGCCGAGTATTCCATGATTACAGTAATTGTTTTTTCCAACTCATCTAATCGGTTTTGTTTTACAAAAAAACCTTGAACCGACATGCTATAAGCTTCTACTACTGCAGGTTGGTTTGCTGCAGTAGAGAAGAATAAGTATGGAATGCATTTTAGTTGTAAATGAGCGTCGGTTTTAAGTTTTTTACGCAATTCAAAGCCATTTAACTTAGGCATATTAATGTCTGATAAAATTAAAAATGGTAAAATTTCTGACGCATTTAAAAAAGCAAGTGCACTTTCGCCATCACTAAAAAAAATAAGCTCATTCTCGTAACGTAATTTTTTAAAAACAGTTTCTAAAAAATACTGATCATCCAGATCGTCCTCTATAATAA
>JBBREY010000035.1:0-26737 GCA_038225275.1 Chitinophagales bacterium
ATTTCATTTTCATAAGGAGAAAAATCTTTAAAATATTTCTGAGAGGTATCATAAACATTTCTGCTGTAAGCTAAAAACTGTTTTATATATGTAGACGTTGTATCTGGTGACCATTTTGGATCGATGCCGAGAATAGTTCCCATAAAGTTTTCACCAAATGATGGATAGGCTGCAATTAATTTATCTAATTGCGGCATAATATTGCTTGTATCAAGTGCAAAAAACTGCTGTTCAAAACGTCTGGTATTCAGTTGTACTTTCACAGAAGAAACATCAGGAATTTTATTTTGTGTGTTGCACGAGAACAGGCTGAAGAGAATTATTAAACCAAATAGCGAACGCATACTTTAAGATATTTAACTTTACAAAATATAATACAAATCTAAACTTCCGGGCACAAATACAGCATAATGAAAATATTTTTAGCACAACAGAATTATCATATTGGAAATATTGAAGCAAATACAGCTAAAATAATTGAGGCAATCATTCAGGCAAAAGAACAAAATGGTGATTTAATTCTGTTTAGCGAACTTTCGGTTTGCGGTTATCCTGCGAGAGACTTTTTATATTTTAATGATTTTGTAGAGAAGTGTTATGCCGCAATTGATAAAATAAAATTGTACGCCGATGGTATTGCAGTTGTAGTAGGAGCCCCGCATCGAAATGCTAGGATAGAAGGAAAGGATCTATTTAACTCTGCTTACTTTTTAGCCGACAAAGAAATAAAGCAAGTGATTCACAAAACTTGCTTGCCCACTTATGATGTGTTTGACGAAGACCGTTATTTTGAGCCTGCAACTGAATGGAGTGTTGTAGAGTTTAAAGGCAGAAAAATCGCATTAACTATTTGCGAAGATATTTGGAACCTGGGCGATAATCCGCTTTATACCAATTGTCCGATGGACAACCTTATTCAACAAGGACCTGATCTAATGCTTAACATGTCTGCCTCGCCATTTGATTATACACACGATGAAGACAGGCATGCAGCTATTAAAGCGAATGTTACCAAATATAAAATTCCACTTTTTTATGTAAATGCGGTTGGCAGCCAAACTGAAATTGTGTTTGATGGTAACTCGCTTGCTTTTGATAAACATGCAAATCTTTGCGGCAGACTCGCATCTTGTAAGGAAGATATGCAGTCATTTTTTTTAAATGATGATGGAACGATACAGGGCGAAATTTTACAGCAATCAACGCATGTACCTGACAGAGAATTAAAACCTGATACACTTACTGAAACCCTCAACATTCCATTAATTTATGATGCACTTATTTTAGGAGTAAGAGATTACTTTACAAAAATGGGATTTAAAAAAGCTATACTCGGCAGCAGTGGCGGTATTGATAGTGCTGTAGTGTTGGCAATTGCCTGTGATGCATTAGGCGCAGAAAATGTAAAGGCGCTTTTAATGCCATCCCAATATTCTTCAGGGCATTCGGTTGCAGATGCGGAGCAGTTAAGCATAAACTTAAAAAATGAATATAATATCATTCCAATTAAAAATATCTATGACAGTTTTTTAACTGAGTTAAAACCGTTATTTAAAGATTTGCCTTTTAGCGTAGCAGAAGAAAATATCCAAAGCCGCACAAGAGGAAATTTGTTGATGGCTGTTGCAAATAAATTTGGATATATATTGTTGAACACTTCCAACAAAAGTGAACTGGCAACTGGGTATGGTACACTTTATGGAGATATGGCTGGTGGGATTGGCGTATTGGGAGATTGTTACAAGTTGCAGATTTATGAACTCGCAAAATATATAAACAGAAACGGCGAAATAATTCCTCAAAATATTATTACAAAACCACCTAGTGCAGAACTTCGACCTGGGCAAAAAGACAGCGATAGTCTGCCTGATTATTCCATCTTAGATAAAATTTTATACCAATACATTGAGCTGCAAAAAGATCCACAAGAAATAAAAAGCCAAGGCTTCGACGCGGCTCTTGTTGACAGGGTTTTAAAAATGGTAAATGTAAATGAGTATAAAAGAAACCAGTTTTGCCCTATTATTAGGATATCTCCCAAAGCGTTTGGTGTTGGGAGGAGAATGCCGATTGTAGGAAAATACTTGAGTTAAGTGTTAGCGTTATTTAACATAGTTTTTTTTGATATTCAATTTTAGGCATAATTATTACAATGCTGGTTCTTTATATTGCACGACAGTAAAAAAATTATAGATTAATATGTTACAAACCGCAGAAGACATTCGCCTTTTAAATGATAAAATTAATCATGCATCGGGTTTTGTTTCAAGAATAAATGACGAATTGAGCAAAGTAATCGTGGGGCAACAAACGATGATTGAAAGGTTATTGATTGGTATGTTAAGTAATGGGCATGTATTGCTCGAAGGTGTACCTGGCCTGGCAAAAACACTTGCAATTAAATCGCTTGCGCAAACTATACACGCACAATACAGCAGAATACAGTTTACGCCAGATTTGTTGCCTGCCGATGTAATTGGTACGATGATCTACAACCAAAGCAAGAATGAATTTTATGTGCGTAAAGGTCCAATATTTGCCAATTTTATTTTGGCAGATGAAATAAATCGTGCACCTGCAAAAGTGCAAAGTGCTTTATTAGAAGCCATGCAGGAAAGGCAGGTTACTATTGGTGATACCAGCTACAAATTACAGGAACCATTTTTAGTTTTGGCTACACAAAATCCAATTGAACAGGAGGGAACTTATCCTCTTCCTGAAGCACAGGTGGATCGTTTTATGCTTAAAGTTGTTGTTGGCTATCCAACAAAAACAGAGGAGCAAATGATCATCAGGCAAAATACGCAGGGACTTGTTGCGCCCACAATAAACCCGGTTGCTTCAGCACAAGAGGTGCTTACTGCAAAAGAATTGGTGAGATCAATTTATGTAGATGAAAAAATAGAAAATTATATTTTAGATATTGTTTTCGCAACTCGTTTTCCTGAAAAATACAATCTTGCTAAACTGAAGCCACTTATAGGTTTCGGTGGTTCGCCACGTGCAAGTATTAACCTTGCACTTGCATCAAAGGCATATGCATTTTTAAATAAAAGAGGCTATGTGGTTCCCGAAGATGTTCGCAATGTTTGTAAAGATATTTTGAGGCATAGAATCGGGCTTACGTATGAGGCGGAAGCTGAAAATGTAAACGTAGAGAACATAATTGAAGAGATTTTGAAGGCTGTGAATGTGCCATAATGGTAATTAGTATCAGTGATTAGTATTGAATAACTATTAGTAGAGTACCTGTTCAAATAGTCACGTTTAAGTTTTATAGATAATACATGAAATTTTTTAGTAAATCAAAAGTTGGAATGCCGCCCCCGCCTGAAATTGCAGATGGGATGGATTCCGCTGCTTTATTAAAAAAAGTTAGGGAGCTGGAAATAAAAAGTAAAAAAATTACTACGCATCTTTTTACGGGAGAATACCATTCTGCTTTTAAAGGAAAAGGAATGAGTTTTAGAGAAGTGAGAGAGTACAGTGCGGGCGATGATGTTAGGTTTATCGACTGGAACGTTAGTGCACGATTTAATACACCGTTTTCAAAACTATTTGAAGAAGAAAGGGAGCTTACATTGATGCTTTTGGTAGATACAAGCACGAGTAATTTATTTGGCACAGTAGGGAAAAGAAAAAAGGATCTTATTACAGAAATGGCTGCGGTATTGGCTTTTAGTGCGGTGAGCAACAATGATAAGGTAGGGGTAATTTTTTTTAGTGATAAGATTGAAAAATACATTCCGCCGAAAAAGGGTAGGCCCCATGCATTATATATTGTAAGAGAATTATTAGGATTAAAACCAACTTCTGCAGGAACCGATATTGACGAAGCAATAAAATATTTCAACAATACAACAAGGCAAAAAAGTATAGGTTTTATTATCAGCGATTTCCTTGCTACAGGATATGAAAATGATTTAAAAGTCATAGGCAAAAAGCATGATGTAATTGGTATAAAAGTGTACGATAAAATGGACATGCAGTTGCCTGAGGCAGGTTTGTTACAACTGAAAGATGCTGAAACGCAAAACGTGAAATGGATAGACAGTGATGACCCTGTTGTTAGACACAATTATTCTCAACATTTTTTTACACAGACTGATATTTGTTCTAAATATTTTAAGCAGGCAGGTGCAGATTTGCTGCATGTGAAAACAGACGACGATTACGTAAAGATTTTACAAAAATTCTTTTTGAAAAGAAAGTAAATATTTAGAATGGCAAAATTTTACAAGCATATAAATATATTATTAGCTACAGCAGCCATTTTAATGGTTTGCTTTTCTTCATTTGCACAGGGCATCAGAAGTTCGGTAGATAAAAATACCATATTAATCGGCGAAAGAATTACTTATACGCTAACTGTTGATCTTCCCTCGCCTGAATATACAGTCAGTATAAACATACCTGATTCTATTCCGCATTTTGAAATTTTGGAAAAAAATGGTGGTAATGGTAAAGATCAAAAAGGAAATTTTGTATGGCAACAGAAAATAGTTTTCACAAGTTTTGATTCCGGGTCTTATACTTTTCCGGGATTACTTTACAAGATAAATCATTTAAATACGGCTTCTCAACCACTGACTACTAATCAAATTAAAGTTGAAGTGGGCTATATGCCATTAGATAAAGGCGGAAACCCAAGAGATATAAAATCAATACTAAATGTAGAATTTATCGATTGGTTTTGGGTGTATGTTGGTGCGGGAATTTTACTATTATTACTCATCCTGTTTTTTGTATGGCGCTATTTTAGAAAGCAGAAAAAAGTAATTGCTCCTGTAAATGCAAAAGGCGCTTATGAAGAAGCATTAACTTCTTTGGAAGAATTAAAAAAAGCCAACGAGCAACGTTCATTGGGCGTAAAAGAATACCATACAAGATTGGCAGATGTTTTAAGAACATATTATGGTAGAACAATAAATCAAAATTTTTCCAACAAAACAACACAGGAAATTTTGATGAAATTAAAATCGCATGAGTTAAAAGCAGAAACAGCATCTCATGCGACAGAAGCTTTGGCAACCGGCGACGCAGTGAAGTTTGCAAAGTACAATTCATCTTATACTGAAAATGAAGCAGCTTTAAATTATTTAAAAACTGTAATTGAAGAAATAGAATTATCACGTACTAAAAAAGTTTAAAATTTGCTTTTCGATTATTTTTCTAATATTGAATTTTCTCAGCCGTATTTTTTTGCGTTGCTATTACTCATTCCATTATTAATTGTATGGTATGTAATTACGAACAATCGTAGAAGTGCATCGTTGCAAGTTTCAACTACTGCTGCAAAGGGTTTAGGTAGCTGGAAAGTTTCCTTCAGACATGTTTTATTTATTTTGAGAATGTTGGCACTTGCATTTTTAATAACTGCATTGGCCAATCCACAAACAAGAAACGACGAAAAAAATACCGAAGGCGAGGGAATTGATATTATGTTGTGTATGGACGTGAGTGGTAGTATGAGCGCTCAAGATTTAACACCTAACAGATTAGAATCGGCAAAAAATGTTGCCATAGATTTTATTAATAAAAGACCGACAGACAGAATAGGTGTGGTAATTTTTTCAGGCGAAAGTTTCACACAATGCCCTTTAACTACTGATAAAAACGTTCTTATTTCTGCTGTGCAAAATATACATTTTGGATTATTGGAAGATGGAACAGCTATTGGATCGGGGCTTAGCACGGGTGTTGACAGGCTTCGCAATTCAAAGACAAAATCTAAAATTGTAATCTTATTAACCGATGGAGAAAATAACGGTGGCTTGATTGATCCTAAAACTGCCAAAGAAATTGCAAAGGCTTTCGGCATTAAGGTTTACACCATTGGTATCGGTACTGATGGTTTTGCCCCACAGCCTGAACAGACGGCGCTTGGTGTACAGGTACGACAAGTGAAAGTTTCCATTGACGAAAAATTATTGAAACAAATAGCTGATGAAACAGGTGGAAAGTATTTTCGTGCAAAGGACAATGATGGTCTTTCAGGAATTTATTCTACAATTGATGAACTTGAAAAAAGTAAAGTGGAAATTACGACTACTACCAGGTTTACAGATAAATTCTTACCCTTCGCCATTGCTGCAGCATTTTTTTTATTGCTTGAAATTTTACTTCGTTACCTCGTTTTTAGAAAGTTTCCCTAAGCTTTATTTAACTTGCAACCATGCAGGCAACAGTTTACAGATCTACAGGAAGTTGGTATATTTTAAAAAATAAGGATGGCGAATTTGTAAATGCCCGGTTAAAAGGAAAACTTAAAATTGAAGGGATAACCTCTACAAATCCTATTGCAGTAGGCGATTTTGTAGAAATAGATGAAGAGGTCGTAGAAGGGAATTTGGTTATTTCAAAAATACACGAAAGACGAAACTACATCAATCGTGTTTCGCCTCACAATAAAAATCTGCATCATATTGTAGCTGCAAACTTAGACCAGTCTTTATTGTTTGCTACGCTAAAAGATCCAAAAACTTCTTTCGGTTTTATAGATCGATTTTTGATAACATCAGAAGCATATAGAGTACCCGCGATCATTGTTTTTAATAAAGCGGATTTGTATAAAGAAAAAGAACAGGAAAAATTTGAACTTGCAAAAAAAAACTATGAAGCAATTGGTTACAAAATAATGCTGATGAGCATTGAAAAAAATATCGGAACTGCTGAAGTAAAGGAATTGTTGAAGAATAAAATTACATTGCTAAGTGGCCACTCCGGCGTTGGGAAATCTACGTTTATAAATTATGTATTTCCGGATCTTGCGTTAAAAACCCTTGCTGTTAGCGATTGGAGTGGCAAAGGTATGCACACTACAACTTTTGCAGAAATGTTTGATTTGCCTTTTGGTGGAAGTATTATTGATACTCCCGGAATTAGAGAAATGGGTTTGGTTGATGTGCCTAAAAATGAATTAGCCCAATATTATCCTGAAATGCGTGCAGTTATGAATGATTGTAAATTCAATAATTGTCAGCACTTTAATGAGCCGGGCTGTGCAGTAAAAGCGGCTATAAACGAAGGTGTAATTTCAGAAGAGAGATACCTTAGTTACCTTGCTATAAAAGATACAATTGAAGATAAAAGTTACTAAAAGTTATTTCTCAATATTGTTCAGCTTTTCTCTCAGCATTTTTAATTTTGATTTGCCAACCACTTTTTCAATCTCAGCATCACTTGCTTCTTTAATTTTTTTTACTGATCTAAATTCTTTCAATAACAAATCTGCCGTTTGTTTGCCTATGCCTTTAATATCTTCCAGCTCATTTTTAAAAGTACCCTTGCTTCTTTTATTTCTGTGAAAAGTAATTCCAAAGCGATGCACTTCATCTCTTATTCTGCGAATAAGTTTTAAGCTTTCACTGTCCCATGGCAATAATAAAGATTCAGTATCGCCATCAAAAAAAAGTTCTTCTTTATTTTTTGCAAGCCCGACCAATGTAATTTTTCCTCTAAGGTTTAGTTTGTCAATACTCTCCATTGCGGAACTTAACTGCCCTTTGCCACCATCTATGATTACCAATTGAGGCAATGCAGTTCCTTCGTCTGTAAGCCGCTTATAGCGCCTGTATACAACTTCAGCCATTGAAGCAAAGTCATTTATCCCATCAACGGTTTTTATATTATAATGTCGGTAATCTTTGTTACTTGGTTCGCCATTTTTAAAATATACCATTGCTGCTACCGGGTAACTTCCTTGAAAGTTTGAGTTATCGAAGCACTCAATGTGCATAGGTAATTCTTTTAACTGTAAATTTTGTTGAAGCTGCAATAGCACTGCATTTTTCTCATCATTCGTTTTATCCTCCAGCTTTAATAATTTTTTCGTGTTTAATTCGGCTTTAAAATAGTTTACATTTTTTTGCGAAAGATCCAGTAGTTTCTTTTTATCGCCAGCTTTCGGGACAGTCATTACAATATTAGGTTCTATATAATCTATTTCAAAGGGCAGGATAATTTCTCTTGCCTCGCTCTCAAAAACCTGTCTCAATTGTGCTACTGCAAACGCTAAAATTTCCGCAGCATTTTCCTCCAGTTTTTTCTGAAGCGTAATCGTTTTTGTCTGTATAATACTGCCATTATTTACAGCGAGGTAATTTACATATGCTGTATCACCCTCTTCTAAAATGGTAAATACATCTACTGTTCCGGTATTTGTATTTACTACCGCAGATTTAGATTCATACAGTTTTAAATGCTCAATTTTATGCTGATAAATAGCAGCTTTTTCAAACTCCATGTTTGCAGCATGATCCTTTATTTTATTTTTATAATTATTTATTACAGGGTTTAAATTCCCCTTCAATAAATCTTTTAATTCAGAAATCCCCTCGTTATAATCGTCGATTGATTGCAGTGCTTCGCATGGGCCTTTGCAATTTCCTAAATGATATTCTAGGCAGACTTTAAATTTTCCTTTTTCAATATTCTGCTGCGTTAAATTAAGCTTGCAGGTGCGTAGTTGGATGTTCTGTTTAATAAAATTTAATAGGTCTCTAACTTTACCAACAGATGTAAAAGGACCAAGGTATTGTGACCCATCTTTGATTTTTCTTCTCGTTAAAAATACCCTTGGGAAAGGTTCATTTTTTACAACAATGTAGGGATAGGTCTTGTCGTCTTTTAAATTAATATTAAAAAGTGGCTGGTGTTCTTTGATCAATGAATTTTCCAATAAAAATGCATCCTGATCTGTGTTTACAATGGTAAACTCGATTTTACATATTCTGTTTACAAGCTCGGCAGTTTTATAACTCGTCTTCATTTTATTGAAGTAACTGCTTACTCTTTTGCGCAAATGTTTTGCCTTGCCTACATAAATTAATTCGCTGGCTGCATTGTAATATTTATAAATACCGGGAAGGGTAGGAATGGTTGATGATATGGCTGAAAATTCTTTTGGTGTCATTATTCTTCGTAGCTCCAGGATATTTTTTCTTCTTTTATTATCGATGCATTTTTTACTGTTACTATTTTGCACCATTTACCACTTTGCCATGTTAGCAAAAGTTCTGTCTCATTATCAATTTTTTTTGTCAGATAAATACGTCTCACTTTATTTGTTTCGGGGTCTACATAAACATCCCAATGTTTAAACGCAAAGTCATTTTCTTTACCGTCTGTAGGGTCGTAAGTGAAAGTAAACGCATCTAAAGTTTGGTCTAAAAATCTTTTCTCGGTAAATGAATTTTTTAAATTAGCTGTATCTATAATTGGCGAAAGAAACGCAGCGAATGTACTTTCGTATGCTGCTTCTTTTACATAGACAGAATCCATTTTGTTACCTATAATTGTTTTCTTTATCGGTGTAATGCCAATTGTTTTTATCCCAAATATTTCTCCTTTTAAATACGAGGTTACAGGAAAAAAATTCGAAACCGTATCTCCAATAATAATTTGTGGAGTGTTTTCAGTATTCTCAAATATAGAGTTTGATTTCTTGCTGCTGCATGCGGATATGAACAATAATAAGATTAGTGAAAAGCGGTTGCGCATTGTTCAAAATTAGTTCATCTAATTAAATCAATAAAATTTTATAAGATTGAATAAGCATAGTTTTTCACTTATAAGTAGGATAACAAAAAAGGTAATTTTATTTAGAACGATTTAGTAACCCCAACCTTTACACCAACGTTGTATAACTTCTCGTTGTAACCATATTCTTTTTTATAGGTTGAAAGCAACTGGTATCGAAATTGAGGACCAACACTTAACACCATACCGTTGGAAGATTTAAAGCTTACGAAAGTCTCAATAGAACTATTAAGATTTATTTTCCTTAGCAGTGCATTTTCGGAGATGTAATATTTTTCATCTGATGAGAGTACAAACGCATTCCCTCCAATAATATAAGTAGGCTGAACAGTTCCACCTGCAAACCAATTAATTTTTCCGTTCCCTGCAATTTTAAAATCTGCACCAAGTGGGACAGAAACTTGCAAAGTGTTTTTGTTTATTTTATCAGTTCCTGCCTTAGCTGCATAATTAGATGAACGAATATTTGTGTTATTATTATTTAGGGTGAGGTAGGTTTGAGTAGGATGACCTAGCCCTGTAACACTTGAAACATAACTGGTATAATTTGCCTGCATACCACCCTTCAATCTTACATTTTTAGCAATGTTATATTGTAAAATTGCGCCTACTTCTAAATTTAAAGCTGCATGGTCAAATAAATCCGTGGCTTTATAATTTATTCCTGGGGCGGTAAGAGAGTAACTCGAAGCAGCACCAATGCTCTCGCCTGATTTTTTAGAAATTCTGTACCCAAAGGATGGCGTAATGTAATAGGAAAGTGTAGTGTTTTGTTTAAACTTATTTATAGCAGGTTTGTTTCTAAATGCATAATCTTCTTTCCAGCTTTTTTCAATATTTAGCAAATTGATTTTTTGCAACACTGCTGCTTGATCGTCTAATTTTGCGGGCAGGTATTCATTTTCTGCTTCAATACCTGCAATCGTTTTATTAAAAATGTTGTTGACACTTTTATTTTCAAATATTACATTTTCAGGCGTACCCCATTGCTTTTGAACAGTATTTTTTACAAAGTTTTTATATTTTAAAATTTCGGGTAAAGAATTTGCGGTATTTGTGTAAGGTGTAATGTCAGAAGTATTGAAGGCGTCATTATTTATTTGTTCGTTAGTCGATTTTGTTACACTAACATCTTTATAAACTACTGTTAGAATATTCTTTTTATTAATTTTTTTATTAACTGTTGGCAAATAATTTTGTTGATTTTTGTTTTTCAGATTGACATTGTCTTCTGCTGTAGTTGTAACTTTACTATCAATATTTTTTTCATTTAAGTTAAAAGAGAAATTGTCTGCAGATACCTTGCCAGCAACCTTACTTAAAGAATTATTGTTTGCTACTCCAACATATAATACAGCTGTTAATATTAATAAACATACTGCCATAGATGGCCATTTTCTATCAGGGTGCAAATTATTGTAAAGGCTATACCAAACTTTTCTCGATGGCACCATTTTGAAGTCATCAACACTTTCTTTTAAAAAAAGTTCAAAATCATCCCTGTAATTATTTTCTTCCATTTTTCACTCAGTCATTGTACGTTAGTGGTAGGTGTGTGGTGTTAATTTTTTATGTTTGTTTTTGCGTATTGGTTTTTGTATTGCGATTTATCAATAATGCTCTTCTTAATCAAGATATCTTCTAGCATGGCTTTGGCTCTAGTATATTGGCTTCGGCTCGTGCTTTCTTCTATATCCAACATCTGCCCAATTTCTTTGTGAGAATAGCCTTCTATAGCGTAAAGGTTTAAAACTGTTTTATAACCTAAAGGAAGCAGTCGAATACATTCAACCACTTGCTTTGCCTGTATAATGCTTGGTACTAAATCTTCGTTGGTATGAAATGCATAAGCGTGAATTAAATCTACAGTTTCAGAAAACTTTTTATTTTTCTTTAATACATTGATACATGTATGTACTATGATTCTCCTTATCCAACCTTCTAATGCACCTTCATTTCTGTATTGGTGCAATTGTGTAAAGATTTTAATAAAGCCTTCCTGCAACATGTCTTCTGCATCTTCTCTGCTTTTAGCAAATCGGTAGCAAACAGAAAGCATGCGTGGGCTGTAACGGTCGTACAGCGCCTCTTGCGCAGCAGCATTATTTTTGAGTGTTCCGGCAAGCATTTGCTCTTCGGTCATAAGTTAGGGTTTTACCGTATAAATATAGACAAATTTTGTTGCAAATGTGCTGCTTGTGGGTAACTCGGGTGCACCGCCTAAATCAAAACTTCTCCCTTCATTTCTTCTGGAATTTCCAAGCCCATCATTTTTAAAATAGTTGGTGCAACATCACCCAGTTTACCGGGCTTTACTGCTCCTTTCCATTCATTATCAATGATAAAAAAGGGTACCAGGTTCAGCGTATGTGCAGTATTTGGTGTTCCGTCATCATTAATTTCGAAATCCGCATTGCCATGGTCTGCCAATAAGAAAACGGCATAATGTTTTTCGAGTGCTTTAGTAACAACCTTTTTAACACAGGCATCAACAGTTTCTACTGCTTTTATTACGGCTTCCCAAACACCCGTATGCCCGACCATATCTGCATTTGCAAAGTTTAAGCATACAAAATCGGGGGAGGTGTTTTCTAATGCATCTACTACTTTATCTGCTACTTCATATGCACTCATTTGAGGTTGCAAATCATAGGTTGCAACTTTGGGCGAAGGCACCATTATCCTTTTTTCTCCTTCAAAAACCATTTCTCTGCCACCGCTAAAAAAGAAACTTACGTGTGGGTATTTTTCTGTTTCTGCTATGCGAAGTTGCGTTTTGCCCGCCGCTGCAATTACCTGCCCAATGGTATTATCCAAATTGTCTTTATCATACATTACAAAAACGTTTTTGTAAGTGTGGTCGTAGTTTGTCATTGTCGTATAATGCATATCTAGCTTATGCATTTCAAGCGTCGGCATATCTGTCTGAGTAAGTACCTCTGTAATTTCTCTGCACCTGTCTGTTCTAAAATTGAAACATAAAACAGCATCGCCATCCCTTATTTTAGTGTTGCCTGCAGCCTCATTTATAAGGGGCATAATAAATTCATCGGTAACATCTTTTGCATATGATGCCTGTATAGATGATAAAATATCATTGGTCTTTTCACCAACACCGTTTACCAATGCATCATAAGCAATTTTCACCCTTTCCCATCTTTTATCCCTGTCCATTGCATAATATCTGCCCGTTACAGTGGCTATTCTACCTGTTGTAATATCGAGATATTGTTGCAACTCTTTTAAAAAATCATAGCCACTTTTTGGGTCAGTATCTCGTCCATCTGTAAATGCATGTACAAGCACATTATGAAAATTTTGTGCTGCACATAAACTTGTAATAGCTTTTAAATGGTTGATGTGTGAGTGTACGCCACCATTACTTACAAGGCCAATTAGGTGAAGGGGTACATTGTTTGTTTTAGCGAATTCAATACTGCTCAAAAGCTGTTCATTTTTTTCGAAACTTTTATCTCTGATGGCAACATTTATCCTTTGTAAATCTTGATAAACGATTCTGCCTGCCCCAAGGTTCAAGTGCCCAACTTCGCTGTTGCCCATCTGTCCTTCAGGTAATCCTACAGCTTCGCCGCAGGTCACTAGGGTGCTATTTGGATAATTTTTGTAGAGTGAGCTTACAAAAGGCGTTTTGGCATGTTGTATAGCATCACTGCTTTTCACTTTCCCAAGCCCCCAACCATCCATTATTATCAGAATTGTTTTTTTATCTTGCATTGTACAAAGCTATGTTTCTTTATAATTGTTGTAAGAAAGAATAGCTAATTGTTATAAAGAAGCCAAACAAAAATTTTATAGACCTGTAAAAATTGAATGGCATACTTTTAGCAAAGAGGGTATAAAATAAATAATATGAAAAAATTTTTTACAATACTTGCATCAGTTTTTGCACTCAGTTCATTTACAATTCCAGCCAGTTTAACAGATGTTGTTAACGCCATAAAATCCGGTAATGCGGCTTCTGTATCTAAATATTTTGATAATACGGTTGAAATAACAATCAATAGTAAAAGTACAAATTACAGCAAGGGACAGGCTGAGGTAGTTTTAAGAGATTTTTTTGCCAACAATACCGTAAAGTCATTTTCTGTTTTGCACCAGGGAGAAAGTGGTGGTTCTGAATTTTGTATAGGCACTTTAAGTACTTCCAATGGGTCTTATAGAACTACACTTAATTTAAAACAAAAAGGAGAGAAACAAACATTACAGGAAATTAAATTTGAGAAGTAAATTTTTGCACATCTCATTACTGAAACTCCTCTTTGAAGGAGTTTTTTATTTATCCCCATATTATTTTCTCTTCAATTCAATGTGAGGCAGTTAAAACTGTTTGTTAACTTTGTAAATATGAATTTTAAAACCGCATTAAACAATTTAATAGAGAATGCATTAGCGGAAGATATTGGCGATGGTGACCATTCTACTTTGTCTACGATAAATGCAGAAGCTAACGGCAAGGCGGTCTTAAAAATAAAGCAAGATGGTGTACTTGCCGGTATGGAGGTAGCTGAAGCTATATTTAGGTTTGTACAGCCCGACATTACTTTTACCGCCTTTAAAAAAGACGGCGATTTAATGGTATTTGGTGAAACCGCTTTTGAGGTTTCTGCTAAAGTTCACACAATACTCACCTGCGAACGCCTGGTGTTAAATAGTATGCAGCGCATGAGTGGAATAGCTACTCTTACTAAAAAATACGTAGATAAATTAAATGGCTTTACTACAAAACTGTTAGATACAAGAAAAACCACTCCTAACTTTAGATTGCTTGAAAAAGCAGCGGTAAAAATTGGAGGGGGCACGAACCATCGTTTCGGTTTATATGATATGATTATGTTAAAAGACAATCATATAGATTACAGTGGCGGACTTGAAAAAGCTATTAACAATGCCTACGAATATATTCAGCATAACAATTTGAATTTAAAGATCGAGGTAGAAACCAGGAGCATAGAAGACGTTGAAAAAGTGATGCGAATAGGAAAAGTGAATATTATTATGTTGGATAATTTTACACCTGAAAAAATTGTTGAAGCACTTAAAATTATTGATGGTAAATACCAAACAGAGGCCAGTGGTGGCATCAATTTAGATAATATTGAAAGTTATGCTGCAACCGGAGTAGATTTTATAAGCAGTGGGGCTGTTATACACCAAGCGGTGAGTCTAGATTTAAGTTTGAAAGCAATAATTGTTCATTAAATATGTTTTAATGAGTTACGAGTTGCGGGTTTGTAGTTAGGGGTTTACCAGATGCTGTAATACCAATTGATCTTATAATGTTTTAATTTAAACACTAACCTGAAACCCGAAACTTAAAACCTGCAACATTTCACTATGTCTAAAAAAATATCTTCCCTTTCAGGACTTATTTACTCAACGGATCCAAACTTTAAAATAGAGGATGAGGTCACTGAAGAAGAGCAAACGTTAATTCCTGCGGAGCAGAAAATAAAAATAAGGCTTGATAAAAAGCATAGAGGCGGGAAAATGGTGACATTAATAGAAAATTTTATTGGTACCAATTTAGACAAAGAGGATATTGGTAAAAAATTAAAGACAGCATGTGGCACGGGAGGTGCAGTGAAAGATGGAGAAATTTTAGTACAGGGAGATAATAGGGACAAGGCTTTACAATGGCTTTTAAAAAACGGTTACAAGCATTCAAAAAAAATTTAAGGCTATGGTCAGCAAAATTTCAGAAGGCGTAAATGTAAGTGTTGAGACATTTTACCAGGCAGAGTTTAGTAATGCTGCCAACAGCGAATTTATGTTTGCTTACAGCGTAACTATCGAAAATACAAACAACTTTCCTGTAAAATTACTAAGCCGCCACTGGATTATTTTTGACAGTAACGGTGTAACGAGAGAGGTTGACGGAGAAGGTGTCATTGGTGTGCAACCGGTTATAAATCCGTCAGAGAAATACCAATATATAAGCGGATGTAATCTTAATACAGATATTGGTAAAATGAAAGGCAGTTACTTATTTGAAAATATTCTAAACAAAAGAACCTTCTCAGCAGTAATTCCTTCTTTTGAAATGTACACTCCTTTCAAATTAAATTAGGTGAAAATAAATATTTTTGTATTTTTACCACAATACTAACGGGTGTTAGGATTTTGTTAACAGGAGCAGACTGTAACTTTAAATAAATTAATAAAATAGCACAAACAAATAAAATGGCGAAGATAGTTTTCAACAACAAGGACAATGTATTTTTTCAGGATTTAAAAGCTAGTGTTGATGGGTATTTTAAAGAAAATAATATTAGTAAAACTGGAGATTGGAGGTTGTTTGTAAAAACCTTTCTTTTGATAGGTGCAACTTTGGGTATCTACCTTGTATTGATGAATGTAAATTTAAGTTGGCTCCCTGCGCTTTTACTTTGTGTGCCGCTCGGCTTTTTAATGGCTTGTATAGGTTTTGCTGTTATGCACGATGCTAACCACGGCAGTTATAGCCCTAATACTAAATTAAATGATTTTTTAGGTTTATCGGCTAATGCGCTAGGTGCAAGTTCTTATTTCTGGAAACAAAAGCACAATATTATACATCATACTTACACCAACGTTGATGGTATTGATGACGACATTGCAAAAAGTCCGATCATCCGCCAGTGTGAATCGCAAAAATGGGTTCCTGCTCATAAAATTCAGTATCTATATATGCCTTTTATCTACTCTTTATCTGTAATATTTTGGGTATTTATAATGGATCCAACAAAATATTTTAGCAGAAAAATAAATGGTACTGAGTTGTGGAAGATGAGCACAAAAAATCATCTCATGTTTTGGGGCACAAAAATTTATTATCTAACAGTGTTTGTCGGATTACCAATTTACGTATGGGGCTTGGGTGGTTGGTTTGCAGGGTATATGGTTGCAAACATGACGTTGGGAATAACACTTTCGTTTGTTTTCCAATTGGCGCACGTTGTTGAAAATACAGAGTTTGAGCACATCGCTTTAGACCAAACCAAACATCTTGAAACCGCATGGGCAGAACATGAATTGAAAACTACGAGCAATTTTGCAATGAAGAGTAAAGTTATTTCGTGGTTTGTAGGCGGGTTAAATTATCAGATAGAGCACCATCTTTTTCCAAAAGTTAGTCATGTACATTATCCTGAAATCAGCAAAATCGTGCAGGAAAAATGTAAGCAATACAATATGCCTTATAATTATTACGATACATTAGGGCAAGCGGTTATATCACATTTTAAGGTAATGAAAGAGTTGGGAAAAAAGCCAGAACAAGAAATTATGCTGGCTGTAGCGTAATAGCGTTTCTCTGCCAAATTTGTGTAAGTAAAAAAGATTCTTTGTTAGCTACTAATACAGCTTCAAATTTCTCTTTAGATTGATTTTAGTCTATCTTTTTTCTATAATTGTAACCAGGTCAAGAAATTTATAAATTTATAAATTAAAATCTAGTCCAGTCTGTAAAGCTTTTTCATAGTTTTTAATATCAAATTTATAAAGGAATGGTGCTTTGTGTGCAACTCCTTTTTTTGTTTCATCAAGTTTTTTTAGAATGCCTGTTGCTATGATCTTCCTTTGAAAATTTCTCCGGTCTAATTCCTTCCCTAAGATAGTTTCATATAATTTTTGTAGATCGGGCATGGTGAATTTATTTGGCAAAAGATTATAGCCTACCGGATGATAGTTGAGCTGCATACGAAGACCGGTTAGTGCTTTTTGCAGTATTTCATTATGGTCTAAAATTAAAGATGGAATATTATCTACGTTGCACCAATCACAGGTTTCAGAAAAAGTATCAGCTACGGGCTGCACTTTGGTAAAGTCTACAAGTGCTGTAAATCCTACGGTAACAAATCTTTCAAACATCCAACTTCCCAACATTGTTACACCTGCATTTTTAATAAACTGCTTATTTATTTTTTTAGTTGAACGCCCGGGTTCGCTAAATACATGAAACTGGTGCATAAAAATATCTTCCAGGCTGGTCCTTTCTTTTAAAACCCTCGCTGCGGCTTTTTCAATGTGTTCATTTTTAAGAATAAATCCTCCGGGCAAAGCAAATGCTCCTGCATATTTGGCCTTTAGCAATAGCACTTTTAGCTCATTATTGTGAAAACCAAAAATCACACAATCAATAGAAATATTGCGTAAGTATATTTCATGTCCTTTTTCAAATAAGTGCTTTATTTCTTTCTCAAACGCCATAAGTAAATTTAAAGAGCAAAATTGAAAAGTAAATAAATTTTAAAAATTGTAAGATTTGATTTAACTATGTGTCATTATAACACAATGTAAAATTCTATTACATGAAAAAATGGGTCTTTATTTCTTAGCAACTTGTTTTTCGTTTTGTGTAATTGCGCAGGTAAATAATACCATAAAAGCAAAAGAGCTTGTGGCTAAGATGACAACTGAAGAAAAAATAAAACTCGTCACCGGTATGGGGATGAACATTCCAGGTTTAAATAACGGTCCCACTGTTGGAGAAATTAAAGATAAATTACCAGGTGCTGCAGGTTCTACTTTTCCTTTGAGTCGTTTGGGTATTCCATCCATGATATTAGCTGATGGGCCTGCAGGTTTGCGAATACAACCCAAAAGAGAAAATGATAATAATAACACTTTTTATTGCACGGCATTTCCGGTTGGTACCTTACTGGCAAGTACCTGGGATGTAGATCTTGTAAAAAAAGTTGGACTTGCAATGGGTAGTGAAGTAAAAGCTTATGGTGCAGATATATTACTTGCGCCGGCTTTAAATATTCATCGTAACCCATTAGGTGGAAGAAATTTTGAATACTATTCAGAAGATCCTGTTGTGGCAGGTAATATGGCAGCGGCAATGGTTAATGGTATTGAAGAAAATGGCGTAGGTACTTCCATTAAACATTTTGCAGGAAACAACCAGGAAACAAACCGTAATTATGTAAATACGATTGTAAGTGAAAGAGCATTACGGGAAATTTATTTACGGGGTTTTGAAATTGCTGTAAAGAAATCACAGCCATGGACGGTAATGAGTTCTTACAATAAATTAAATGGTACGTACACATCAGAAGAATACGATTTACTTACTACAATATTGCGCAAAGAATGGGGTTTTAGAGGACTGGTAATGACTGATTGGTTTGGTGGTAAAGATGCCATTGCACAAATGAATGCCGGAAATGATTTATTAATGCCTGGTACGCCTGATCAATTAACACAACTGACCGAAGCCGTAAAAAATGGTACACTTAAAATAAAAATATTAAATCAAAATTGCGAGCGAATCTTAAATATTATTTTAGAATCTCCAGCTTACAAAAAATTTCTGTACAATAACAAACCTGATCTTAAAGCCAATGCGATTGTTGCAAGATCAGCAGCTACAGAAGGAATGATACTATTAAAAAATGAAAGCAATAGCCTGCCACTTTCAATAAGTGTAAAGAAAATAGCGGCATTCGGAAATACTTCCTATGATTTTATATCTGGCGGTACCGGTAGCGGTGATGTTAATGAGGCTTACACCGTTTCTTTGGTAGAAGGTTTAAAAAATTCAGGTTATGAAGTAGATGATGAATTACAAGACAGTTATGGAAAATTCATTGCCGAACTAAAAAGTAAAGCACCTAAGAAAAAATTCTTTTTTGAACTACCGGCTCCATTACCCGAAATGAATATAACAGAACAGATGCTTATGAAAAAAGTTACGGAAACAGATGTGGCTTTTGTGACAATCGGAAGAAATGCCGGCGAATTTCAAGATAGAAAAACAGACAACGATTATTACCTCAGCGAAGCTGAAAAACAATTGATAAAAAATGTGTCAGCCGCATACCATGCACAAAATAAAAAAGTGATTGTTATTTTAAACACGGGAGGTGTTGTCGATGTTTCGTCATGGAGAAACGATGTTGATGCCATATTACTTGCTTGGCAAGGTGGGCAGGAAGCGGGCAATGCAGTTGCTGACATACTAAGTGGAAAAGTCAACCCGTCGGGGAAACTAGCAACCACTTTTCCAGTCAGTTATAATGACGAACCAAGTGCAACCACTTTTCCAGGTAAAAATATATCTGATAAGCCAATAGCAGGAATGGGTGGAATAATAAAAGGATACGATTCTGAATCTATTTATAATGAAGGAATTTATGTAGGTTATAGATATTACAAAACATTTAAAATAAAACCCGCTTACGAGTTTGGCTTTGGTCTAAGCTATACGAATTTTGTATACAGCAATTTAAAATTAAGTGCAGTCACATTTACTGATAAGTTATCGGTTAGTGTAGATGTAAAAAACAACGGTAAGGTGGCAGGAAGGGAAGTTGTACAGATCTATCTAACTGCACCTTCACAAAAATTAAAAAAGCCAGAGGAGGAATTAAAATCTTTTGGCAAAACAAGGGTATTACAACCTGGAGAAGTACAAACACTGCAATTTCAAATTAATGCTAAAGACATAGCTTCTTATGATACGAAATCTTCGAGTTGGATAGCAGAGGCGGGTAAATATATTATAAAAGCGGGCGCTTCTTCAGAAAATATTTTGCAAAGCAATTCATTTACAGTTTCTAAAGAAATAATGGTAGAAAAATGTCACAAAGTTTTGGCGCCTCAAGTACAAATTAATGAGCTTAAAAAATAATTAGAGACCAATTTCAGCCTTAAACCCTTTGCAAATGCAAAGGGTTTTTTGATAGTTTGGCTTTTGACTTTGCTTTAGGTATTTTTGCAACCAAATGACTGATCCTAAAAGATACCTGATTACTTCGGCACTGCCTTACGCAAACGGACCAAAACATATTGGTCACTTGGCAGGTGCGTATTTACCTGCAGATATTTACGTGCGCTATTTGCGTGCATTAAAAAAAGATGTTGTATACGTTTGTGGCAGTGATGAACATGGCGCTGCTATTACCATGCAGGCTATCAAAGAAAAAACCACGCCACAGGCTATTGTAGATAAATACCATGCAATGCTGAAAAGCAATATGGCAGATTTGGGGATTTCATTCGATATTTATCACCGTACATCTTCACCTATTCACCATGAAACGGCGCAGGAATTTTTTACCATGCTCAATAACAATGGTGATTTGGAGAAAAAGGAAACTGAGCAGTTTTTCGATGAAGAAGCACAGTCATTTTTGGCAGACAGATATATTACAGGAACATGCCCTGTATGTGGTTACGAAGGCGCCTTTGGCGACCAGTGTGAAAAATGCGGTACCTCTTTAAGTCCAGAGCAGTTAATAGATCCACGAAGTACACTGACCGGTAAAACGCCTGTAAAAAAAGCCACTACACATTGGTATCTACCATTAAACAAACATGAAGATTTTTTGCGTACATGGATCTTAAATGATCATAAAGAAGACTGGAAAGCAAATGTTGTTGGCCAGTGCAAAGGTTGGATAGAAATGGGTTTGCAGCCAAGGGCAGTTACCAGAGATTTGGATTGGGGAATAAAAGTGCCCGGTGCTGAAGGCAAAGTATTGTATGTATGGTTTGATGCACCTATTGGATACATAAGTGCTACAAAACAGTGGGCGTTGGATAATGAAAAAGACTGGAAGCCATATTGGTACAATGCAGATACAAAACTGGTTCATTTTATTGGAAAAGATAACATTGTTTTTCATGCAATTATTTTTCCAGTAATGCTTAAACTGCATGGTAATATTTTGCCTGATAATGTTCCGAGCAATGAATTTATGAATTTGGAAGGCGATAAGATGAGCACGAGTCGTGGATGGAGTATTGAAATGGAAGATTTTATAAACGACTTTGTAAAAAAGGAAAATGGGGGCGACCAAATGGTAGATGCATTGCGTTATTATTTAACAGCAATTGCGCCGGAAACTAAAGACAGTGAATTTACCTGGAAAGGTTTTCAGGATGCGGTGAATGGCGAGTTAGTGGCTGTTTTTGGGAATTTTATAAACAGGGCTTTTGTATTGATGCACAAATTGTGCGGCGGTAAAGTACCAAAATTTCACAACGAAATAATGGACGATGCAGATAAACAAATGCTGGAAGAAATAAAAATAACTAAACAAAAAATTGAGCAGAATATTGAGGTATATAAGTTTAGAGATGCGCAGGCAGAAGTGATTGACCTTGCAAGGAAAGGAAATAAATACATGCAGGATAAGGAGCCGTGGATTGTCGCTAAGAAAGCCTCCCCTAACCCCTCCGGAGGAGGGGAACTATCGGAGCAAAGTTTAGCCCAGGCGCAAATTGATAACTGTTTGCACATTTGCTTACAACTAACAGCCAACCTTGCCATATTTATTAATCCTTTTTTGCCGAATGCTGCAAAGAGAATGTGTGTGATGATGAAGACGGTTGAAAAAATGCTGGACTGGCAAAATGCAGGATCGGTAAAATTATTAAGTGTTGGATATTCATTACGTCCACCACAATTATTGTTTAGAAAAATAGAAGACACAGAAGTTACAGAACAAGTAGAAAAATTAAAAATTAAAAGCGCAGCTATAAAGATGGAAAAGCAGAATGTAGACAATGGACAACGGACCACGGACAATGATCAATCTCAAGTCTCAAATTTGAAGCCTCAAATACAGTTTGATGATTTTGCAAAAATTGATTTAAAAGTTGGTACTATATTGACAGCTGAAAAGGTGGAGAAGGCAGATAAATTATTAAAGCTGGAAATTGATTTAGGCTTTGAGACAAGAACTGTTGTAAGTGGTATAGCGCTTCATTTTGAGCCTTCAGAAATTGTAGGTAAACAAGTTGTAGTTGTTGCCAATTTAGCTCCGCGCAAAATGCGTGGAATTGAAAGCAACGGAATGATCTTAATGGCAGAAGATGCAGCAGGTAAATTAAAATTTGTAGCACCTGATGCAGTTGTAAACAATGGTTCAGGTGTGAGCTGATAACTTTTTATGTTTTTGATTTTGCTTTATGAAAAGAAATGAGATCGTTCTCTTGATGATATTGGCATTGGTACAGTTTACAAATATTGTAGATTTTATGATTGTTATGCCACTCGGCCCTGTACTAAAAAAACTTTGGAATATAGACAGTACACAGTTTAGTAGAATTGTTTCTGTCTTCAGCATCGGCGCATTCATCAGTTCTATGTCATGCTTGGCCTATGTTGACAGATTTGATAGGAAAAAGGTTTTATTAATTGTGTATGCAGGCTTTACAATTGGTACTTTTTTGTGCGGACTTTCCAACAATTACCATCAACTTTTAGGAGCAAGATTTTTAACCGGCTTGTTCGGGGGTATTGGCGGTAGCACTATTTTAAGTATGGTGGGCGATTATGTTGCCCCGCAAAGAAGAGGGCAGGCAATGGGTATTTTGATGACGGGCTTTGCATTGGCAAGTGTAGTAGGTGTGCCTGGAGGATTGTGGCTTGCAGGGCAGTTTCAATGGCATACGCCTTTCATGATACTTGGTTTTATATGTATGGTGGTCTT
The DNA here is from genome assembly GCA_038225275.1 of Chitinophagales bacterium. Classification (GTDB taxonomy): domain Bacteria; phylum Bacteroidota; class Bacteroidia; order Chitinophagales; family Chitinophagaceae; genus Ferruginibacter. The sequence goes on from JBBREY010000035.1 coordinate 22,986, forward strand.
CATTATGGCTTTATTTATTGTTCCTCGCTTTACAGATCATTTAAAAGATGGAGTGGTAAAGCAAAAAATATGGGCAATTTTAAGACAGGTTTTTAATGAGAAAAATAAAAGGTGGGCTTTGCTTTTAAGCAGTTTACTAATCATGAGTCACTTTAGCATCATCCCATTTTTAACTGATTTCTTTACCTACAATCTTGGCATCAATTATAAAACAGATGTGCCTATTATTTATATTATTGGAGGATTGCTCACGGTAGTATGCAGTCCGCTCATTGGTAAATTAAGCGACAAGTATGGTCGTGTACCTGTTTACACAATTTTAACATGTTTAGCAATGGTGCCATTGTTAGCTATTCCAAATATGTATACCAATAATTTATGGATTTTAATGCCAGTGTGTAGTACACTTTTTATTTTTAGTGGCAGTAGAATGGTTGTTGGTAATGCACAGGTTACCAGTACCGTTTCATCAAAAGAAAGAGGTTCATTTCTGATTGTAAACAGTAGTATACAACAACTAAGTACAGGTATTATTGCGGCTATTGGCGGTTCTATTGTTACAAACGATGCTGCTAAAAGAGTAATACATTATCCTGTATTGGGTATAATTGGTGCAGTACTAGCTATTCTGGCCTTGTTAGTTTTTAGAAAAATAAAAACGAAAGAATAAATTTCCTTGTAATTCCATCAATATATAAAAGTCATAACGAGTTCATTAGATGCGCAGCTAAATCTTGGCTGCGTTTTTGATTAGTAAAGAATAGTTTCTGTTAAAAACTATAACCCCAAACAAAGGATTTTCTGCCGTTGTGATAACAGAATCTTTCCCTTAATTAAATAAATCGATTATGAAAATGAAAAAAATATTGATGTTACCTATCATTCTCTTGTCATTAAATAGCTTTGCCCAAACTATAGACTATTCTTTGATCCCTTATAGAATGGGAGATAAATGGGGATATGCGGATGCCCAAAGAAATATCGTTATAACACCAAAATACAACGATGCACAATGGTTTTCTGAAGGGCTTGCAGCAGTGAAAATAGGTAGTAAATGGGGCTATGTAAACAAACAAGGTAAACTTGTAATACCTGCAAAATTTACAGTGGCAAAGTCTTTTAGAAAAGGATATATGCCGAGAGCAAATAAAAACGGCGGAGATTCCATACTGTTTGCCGGCGCTTCTACAACAGCAAATGGATATGAAAGATGCATTACAACCAAAGGCATTATTCTTACAAAATGCCCGGCAATAAATGAAAATTCGGTTGTTGAAAACAGCATACCTGTGCAAACAAAAACAACTGAGAAAACATATTCTCTCGCTAATAATAATGGCTTGTTTGATAAAGTGGTAGATGATTATAAAATAGTTGGTAGTGATGAAACCTATTACATTGCTCAAAAAAATGGTATGTACGGTGTATTTAACAGTAAATTCGAAACCATCATTCCTTTTGAATACAGCTCAGTTAAACAACTCAAGTCTAACAATAATTTATATCTACAGGTTCAAAAAAATGGAATGTTTGGTATTATGAATGCAAATGGTATGGCTGATATTAGTCCTGATTATTCAAACTTAACAATTGTCAATGGTGCTGATAATATCGATTATGTTATTGTAAAAAAAGATGGTAAAACTTATGTAAAAGATATGATGAACAATGATATTATCTCAATGGGTTTTTCTGATATTGTTTATGACAATAATGGTGGCTTTGTTGTAATCGATAATAACAATATGAGAGGGTTTTATTTTTCCGATAAAAGAATGATTAACCCAAGATACAGTGATGTTAGAATAGTGAACAGAGGTAGTAATTATCTTCAAATTAAAACTTCTACCGGTAAAGTCGGTTATATTAATGCCGCAGGCGATGAATATTTTAAAGAATAAAATTCAATGTTTTATAGATTAACTCCGCAGCAGTGTGGAGTTTTTTTATGTCTCAAATTTCTTTTGCCCGTAATTTAAAAATCCTAACTTCGACTTTCAAAAAATAGTTGTTTAACTAACTAATTTTAAAATTTACAATAAGTGACATCATGAAACGTACAATTAAAAAAATAGCAGTTCTTGGTAGTGGTGTAATGGGTAGTAGAATTGCTTGCCATTTTGCAGGCATTGGATTGCCTGTGCTTTTGTTAGATATTGCTCCAAAAGAGTTACCCGAAAATGCAAAGGCATCTGATAAGAATAAAATTGTAAATGATGCGCTTGCAGCTGCTATTAAAAGCAACCCATCGCCGGTTTACACAAAAGATGTAATAAAGAAAATTACTACAGGTAATTTTACTGACAATATGAAAGATATTGCCACCGCTGATTGGATCATAGAAGTAGTGGTAGAAAGACTCGATATAAAACAACTCATTTTTACAGAAGTTGAGAAATACCGCAAGCAAGGTACACTCATTACATCCAACACATCGGGCATTCCTATACACATGATGGCAGAAGGGAGAAGCGATGATTTTAAAAAGCATTTTTGTGGAACCCACTTTTTTAATCCACCACGTTATTTGCGTTTGCTGGAAATAATTCCAACGCCTTTTACCGATCCTGAAGTGGTAGATTTCCTCATGAACTACGGAGATCTTTTTCTTGGTAAAACAACTGTGCTTGCTAAAGATACACCTGCATTTATAGCCAACCGTGTGGGCGTTTTCAGCATTATGGCTATTTTAAACATCATGGAAAAATTAGGGTTATCTGTTGATGAAGTGGAAGCGCTCACAGGTCCAATTATCGGTAGACCAAAGTCAGCAACTTTTCGTACAGGTGATGTGGTGGGGATTGATACATTGGTAAAAGTTGCCAAAGGTGTTGCAGAAAATTGTCCGGACGATGAAGCAAAGACAATGTTTAATATTCCGGCTTGGTTAGAAAAAATGATTGCCAATAACTGGCTTGGTGATAAAACCGGACAAGGGTTTTTCAAAAAAATAAAATCAGCCGATGGCGCAAAAGATATTCAGGTTTTAAATTTATCTACACTCGAATATGAGCCTCGCAAAAAGTCAAAATTTGCGACGCTAGAAGCAGCTAAGCCAATTGAAGATCTTAAAACAAGGTTGAAAGCAATGGCTGCCGGTCAGGATAAAGCCGGCGAATTCTACAGACAGTTTCACTACTCTTTGTTCTCTTACATTTCACACAGAATACCTGAGATAAGCGATGAAATGTACCGTGTAGATGATGGTATGATGGCAGGTTTTGGATGGGAGATAGGAGCCTTTGAAAGTTGGGATGCACTTGGCGTAGCAAAGACTACAGAAGCAATGAAGGCGGCGGGTTATCCCGTTTCAATTTGGGTAGAAGATATGATTTCGAAAGGGATAAAATCTTTTTACAAAACAGAAAACGGTAAGCGTTATTACTACGATATAGCAACAACTAATTACAAACCAATGCCGGGTGGCGAAGCATTTTTAGTAATGCGCAATTTTGAAAACGAAACCATTTGGAAGAACAGCGCATGCCGTACTTATCATTTAGGCAACGATGTGCTTGGGTTGGAATGGTACACAAAAATGGGAAGTATTGGTGGCGAGGTGTTAGAGGGAATTCAAAAATCAATCAGCCTTGCAGAGGAAAAATACAAAGGATTAGTTATCGCTAACGAAAGTGCAAATTTTAGTGCAGGTGCAAATGTGGCTATGATATTTATGCTGGCGCTCGATCAGGATTATGATGAAATAGATATGGCTATTCGCCAGTTTCAAAATACCTTAATGAGGGTTCGTT
>JBBREY010000036.1:0-26735 GCA_038225275.1 Chitinophagales bacterium
ATGGCTTATGTAGACAGTACTGTTGGCAACAGAAAAGTAAATATGTATTTAAACATAAAAAAAATTACACCGGAGGATGCAAAATTTGCATACAAAATAAACAGCATAACGGTTTTTCCAAATTATTCTCTCACATCAAAAGATCTTGATACATCTAAACAAAATATAGAAATTTTCGACGGGCTACAAATAAATGATACAATAAAAAATTTTAAAAAAGGTCTTTTTGCACAAACCATTACGTATCGCCCAGGCAGTATTTATAGCAGCAAACAACAAAATACAACGCTTAACCGATTCATTAATTTAGGTGCATTTAAGTTTGTAAAAAATAGGTTCGAAGCCGTAAAACATACTGACTTAAACGACACTTCGCATTTACTGAATGTGTACTATTATTTAACCCCTGCAAAACAAAACTCATTGCAGGCACAGATAGATGGATTTACAAAAGAAAATAATTTTTTGGGAACACAGTTCAGTGTTAACTGGCGAAACAGAAACGCATTTAAAGGGGCAGAGCAGCTTGGTGTAAAAGCTTATGCCGGTATCGAATCTACATCTGGTAGTGCAGTTAAAAATAATAATTATAGGTTAGGTACTGAAGTAACATTAAAAATTCCAAGATATGCCATACCATTTTTTAAAATAAGGGAGAACTTTTTTTATCCGCCAAATACGAGTCTGTTATTGGGATATGAATTATTGAAAAAAGATATTTTCTATCTTAAAAATTTATTTCGTTTTCAATACGAATTTACCTGGAAACCTAATATAAAAACGCAGTTTACTTTGGCACCGGTTTCTGTAAGTTACCTGCAGGCAACCAATGTGACAGATTCATTTAAAAAGCAAATAGCTCAAAGTCCGTCATTGTTGCTATCTGTTTTTTCAGAAGCAATATTGGGTACAAATGCAACTTATGTTTACAACTCGGCACTTAGGCGTTCAAAAAATTCAGTATACTTTAGCACAGGTATAGAGCTTTCAGGGAATGTGGCTGGACTTATAACTGGCGCAAAACAATATCGTTCAAAAAATGTATTTGGAGTACCATTTGCACAATATGCAAAAGTTGATATAGATTATCATTTCGCCCATAAGCTGCCTAACAAATTTGACTTTGCTAATAGAATTCAAATCGGAATTGGCTTGCCATACAACAACTCAAAGCTTTTGCCTTTTACAAAATTGTATACCATCGGAGGTTCTAGTTCAATTAGAGGTTTTAGAACAAGAACACTTGGCCCTGGCACTTACAAACCAACACCCGGCGACCAGCGTTTCTTTCAGATTATCGGAGGAGATTATAAACTACTTGGCAACAGCGAACTTCGTATTCCTTTTACATCGTTATTGAGTGGTGCATTGTTTATAGATGCGGGTAATGTATGGACAAAAGATTCCTTGCTTTTTGGCAATAAGGGAAAGTTAACGCCTAAGTTTTTAAAAGAACTTGCCGTTGCCTCTGGCTTTGGAGTAAGGTTTGATGCTACGGTACTATTGATTCGTGCAGACCTCGGTATACCACTAAGAAAGCCTTATTTACCTGATGGACAACGGTGGGTATTGAACCAAATAGATTTTGGATCGAAAGCTTGGCGTAGAGAAAATTTAATTTTAAATATTGCAATTGGGTTGCCTTTTTAAACCACGTTGCATTGTTATAGCATTTCTGATACACTTCATTTAATAGCATTCAATTGAAAAAAAATTATGGTAGGCTTATAGCCATTATACTCGCTGTTATTGTAATTGCTGCTGTAGCATGGTGGCAGCTTAATAAAAAGAGTATTGTAAAAACAGAAATTACCAAAGCGCTCGCCAAGGGCACAGACAGTACTTATTTTATTCATTATGATAGCAGCCAGATCAATGCACTTGCCGGGAATGCAAGTTTTTTCAATGTGGTCCTACAATCTGACTCGCTGCAAAAAGCATTGTACAGCAATGACACTTCAGGCGTACCAAAAACAATATTTAACGTTCATATAGAAAGGCTTTCAATTGCCGGCGCAGATATTCCATCGTTCTTACAAAAAAACAAAATACAGGCAAACAGCATCGAAATATACAAGCCTGTTATTACCATCATCAACACAGGTAAAGATGAAAGCCCAAAATTTTCTACTGAAGATTCACTGGCATTGTATGAAAAAATAACTGGAAAATTTAAAAGCATACAGGCGAAAGAAATTAAAATTACAGATGGAGTTATTGCTTTTGCTAAAGGAAAAAATAGTCCACATACTAAACTACAGGGCGTAGATATAAACCTTCAAAATTTAAAAATAGACAGTACAAGAAACTATGACAACATTATTAGTTATTTTATAAAAGATATTGTAGCAAAAATTAAAACTGCTACCATACTAAATGAAAAAGCGAACCAGGTTTTTACATTAAACGATGTAGAATACAATGCACCCAAAAGATCAATAACAATAAATAAATTTTTGCAGACGGATGAAAAGAGGAATAAAGTATTAATTTCTTTAACCAACACAAAACTGTTAGGCTTATCTACCAATTCATTTATTTACAACAGGCAAATAAAGGCCGATTCTTTATTAACAAATGGCGGCATCATTGGGTTATATAAGAGTGCGCAAAAACAAAAAGGTACAGAGACAATAGACATCGATAATAAATTTTTTGATGAAGCGGTTATAAAAAACATAGTGATTGGTAAAACAATACTTTCTATTTACAATAAAGCCAACGAAAATGAAAAGCCATTGGTGTTGCAAAATGCTCAGTTTTCAGCGCTTAATATTGACAGCATTTATTCTGGTACCAATGTTTTAAAATTGCTTGGCCAAAGCAGTTGGAATTTTAAAGCCGATGGAATTTCATTTATTACAAAAGATAAGATTTACAAAGCCCAGGTAGGACCTTTTGAATTAGACAAAGTAAAGAAAACAATAAAAATTAATACTGCTTCTTTATTGCCTTTGGTGTCAGAGGCGGCTTTTGTTAGCAGTTTAAAAGTGCAAGCAGATCTGTACAACGTAATCTTTAAAAACATACAGTTTTCCGGTGCAGACCTGACTGCATTACTGGAGAAAAAGTCAATCATTGCGGACAAGCTAGTTTTCGAGCCAGTGCTAAAAGTCTTTAATGACAGAACAGTAGCACCCGATACGGAAAGCAAATTGGGCAAGTATCCATACCAGTCAATGATGAAAATGCCGACCGAGTTTTATATTAAAAATGTACAAATTAAAAACGGCTATGTTTCTTACAGAGAGAGAGGTGCCATCTCAAAAAATATTGGCGATGTGTTTTTTAGCAATGTTAATGGTAGTATTGCTAACGCAACAAATATGGCTAGCTACATAAAGCAGAAAAATATCATGGAAGTAAATGTAACAGCAAAATTTTTAAACATGGCATTGTTAACCTCTCAATGGAAAATGCCGCTTAATGCAAGGGATGGTGCTTTTTCAATAACAGGAAATGTGGGCAGTTTCAATGGCACAAATCTGAATCCGGTTATAGAGCCGTTGGGTATGGGTTCTATAAAAAGTGGTAATATAAAAAGGTTTGATTTTAATTTAAATGGCAACGATATAAAAGCAACAGGAGAAGCTGTGGTTTTATACAATGATCTAAAAATAAAGTTGCTTAAAAACAAAGGAGATGTAATAACAAATAAAAGTGTTACCAGCTTTGTTGCGAATATTATCATTAAAGACCAAAACCCTTCAAACGGAAAGCTGAGAACAGGTAATATCGCCTTTGATCGGGTTATGACAAAATCTTTCTTTAACCTCGTTTGGAAAAGCCTTTTTGATGGCTTTAAAAAATCTATCAAATAAAAAGGCACAAAAAAAGCAGCAATTATTTTTGCTGCATGCTTGTATTATCTGTGTCGCTGTTGTTGGCGAGCCCTTCTTTAAAAGCCCGCTCTTCTTCAGTGTCTATCGACTTCTTTTTAGAAACATCTTCTGTATTTTGACCATCAAACTTTTCAGCGTTTGTATTTATACCTGTATTTGCTGTTTCTTTTGTGTTAGTAGGCCTTTCCATTTTTATGGTTTGGGTGAGAGTGATCCTTGGTGAATAGATTTTTGTAAATAGATTTACCCCAAGCTGCAATTTTGTCTGAGTTATTAAACACCGTATTTGTAGCACCTAATTTTAAAGCACTACTTGCAATTTTTCCTATCAAAGAAGTTGCCGGGCCACCAACCAATAAATTTTTAGCTAACAATCCTGCACCGATACCGCTTGCAGCTTTTAAAATAGTATGCCCCGTTTCACCTGGCTCTAACATATTGCCAAATGCAGATTTAATTAAATTCTTCGGCTTGTAATGGTCAATCGTGTCGTTGTATTGTTTTTTTAAAATAGCCTCTTGTATTACCTTCTTTTGTTCAAGGGCAGCAATAGCAGCTTTCAGTTCTATAACATTTGTAATTTCCATGATTTAGTCATTCATTTTTTTGATGATAGAATCTGCTATAGGTGAACCAATAATCTTTTGCCTGTTTGTATAAACCAATATTCCGACGATAAGATAAAATGCTGCTACAATAAAAAAACCTAAATAAAGCTTGCCCATTAAATCGCCTATCAAAAGCCCAATGGCAATATTTAAGAAAATAAAAAAGGACGAAAAAACAATAGCTATTATAACTTGAGAAACAATTGAAGACCCAACTTCTGCAGTTTTCTTAATGGCTTTCAGCCTAAAAAGATCTGCTCTTGTTTCTACATAATCTTTTGTTTTTTCAAAAAGAATATCAATAACTCCATCCTTTTCGCCTACATGGTTTTCGTGTAACATATTTTATAATTATCGCCGGAAAAATAAGTAAATACAATTGTATTCTTAGTATTATGCAAAACTCTTTTTAGCATCATCTCTAAAATCTTTTGCTTTATCAGTAAAGTTGCTTGCAGCTTCTTTAGCCTTATCAGGCCATTGGTTAGCAGCTTCTTTTCCTTTTTCAACCATGCTGTTTGCATCGCCTTTAATGTTCTGATATTTTTCCTGTAATGCTTCGCCAAGTTCGTTAAACTTGTTTTTTACAGTATCACCTAAATCCTGACCTTTTTTGCCAATTTTTTTACGTGTTTCTTGTCCTTTTTCAGGTGCAAATAAAATACCTAAAGCCGCTCCTACTGCTGCGCCTATTACAACACCTGTTAATAATTTGTTGCCCATAATTGTAATTTTTAAAGTTTTATAATTGATTTATAAACAATGCTGCCAAAATGCTGCCAATCCTCTAAAATTAAGAAATACTGTAAATAATTTTGGCTATTTATTTTGGAGCGTGAAAAAAATTCCCCTTATAAGGAAACATATTTTACGTAGTTATTTTATTGAATTTGTCTGCACATTATTTCTACTATAAAGATCAATATAATCTAAGCCTTGGCATAAATATAGAATTGAACAATTTATCTTCTTAATTAAAAAATCAATTTTTATGCAAACAAAGGCAGCAGCTACAAAAAAAACTGTGGCACCAAAAACAAACCAACTCAAAAATCATTTTCCTGTACAGGATTCAATGCTCGCAGATTTTTTTCACGGCGAATTAAAAGATATTTATTGGGCAGAAAAACATTTGGTGAAGACACTCCCTAAAATGACGAAAGCTGCAACATCTGCAGAATTGAAAACTGCTTTTACCAACCACCTTGCAGAAACTAAAGTGCATTGCGAAAGGCTGGAGAAGGTTTTTGCCTTGTTAAATAAAAAGCCACAGGCAAAAAAATGTGAGGCAATGGAAGGTATAACAAAAGAAGGGGAAGGTATTATTGAAGAAACAAAAGCGGGTACTGCTACCCGAGATGTTGGATTAATACTTGCAGCTCAAAAAGTAGAGCATTACGAAATAGCAACTTACGGTGGATTGATACAATTGGCAAAAACGCTTGGCTTAGAAGAGTGTGCAGAAATTATGATACAGACGCTTACTGAAGAGAAAAAAGCAGATGATGGCCTAACAGATATTGCTGAAAATAACATCAACTACGAATCAGCAGCGGAAACAGAAACTAAAAATAAAAAATAATAAAATGAGCAATCAAACCGAATCAGATCAATTAAGTAAGTTTAAAAGTCTTGTTGAAGATGTGAAGACATGCATGATGATGACAAGCGATGGAAATGGAAAATTGAATGCAAGACCGATGAACAATGCCAAGGTAGAAGAAGATGGATCTATTTGGTTTTTTACAAATGAGTTTTCAGGAAAAGTTGCACAAATTTCTCATGAAAATAAAATCTTTTTAACCTACGCATCACCAAGTGCAAATTCTTACGTAGCTTTTAATGCCACCGCAGAACTAAGTGATGATAAAAGTAAAATTGATGAATTGTGGACAGCGGATATGAATGCATGGTTCCCTGACGGTAAGGAAGATCCGAAAATTTTGTTGATCCATGTAAATCCAATTGAAGCAGAGTATTGGGATCATAGCTCCAGCAAAATAGTTATGTTGTTTAACATGATAAAATCTGCTGTAACCGGAAATTATACAGAAGGTGAACACGCCAAGTTAAAACTATAAGTAGCTCAAATGAATTTAAGTTCTGGTTATCCATTTTGGCTTATTCGTTACGGCTTGCCTTTCGATTATCCTCAATTACATAAAGATATTGAAACAGATGTAGTAATAATGGGCGGCGGTATTTCAGGTGCATTAATGTCGTACTATCTAACCGAAGCAGGCGTAAAACATATAGTGGTAGATGCCCGAACAATAGGGCTTGGAAGCACTTGTGCGAGCACTGCTTTGCTGCAGTATGAAATAGATACACCGCTGAGTAAACTCCAGCACGTGGTGGGTTTATACAATGCAGTAAGGGCATATAGATTGTGCGATCAATCGATAGACCAGTTAGAAGCGATTGCAACAAAGATCAAATTCAAGGAGTTCGAAAAACTAGAAAGCCTTTATTTCTCTGCAACAAAAAAAGATGTAAAGTTTATTGAAGAAGAATTTAGCATCAGGCAAAAGCACGGGTTTAATGTGAAGCTTTTAACCGAGGAGCAAATTTTAAATAAGTTTGATTTAAAGGCTAACAATGGAATACTTTCCAAACAGGGAGCACAAACAAATGCATATACGTTTTCGCACGCATTACATCAATATGCAATAAAAAAAGGAAGCCAGGTTTTTGATCGCACAAGCATTGCAAAAATTGTACATAAAAAAGATGGGGTAACACTTACAACGGAGACAAACCATACAATACGTGCAAAAAAGTTGGTGTATGCTACGGGTTACGAGTCTGTAAAATACATTGACAAAAAAATTGTTGACTTACACAGTACCTATGCCATTTGCAGCGAGCAGGGCAATGCAGATGAAGCGCCGTTTAAACACAAAGCATTGTTGTGGAATACGGCTGACCCTTATTTGTATTTACGTTACACCCAAGATAACAGAATATTAATTGGCGGGAGAGATGATAAATTTTTTAATCCTAAAAAAAGAGATGAATTATTAGCCAGTAAAACTGCCGGGCTTGTAAAAGATTTTAAAAAGATGTATCCCAAAGTAACCTTTAAACCGGAGTTTAATTGGTGTGGCACATTTGGTGCTACAAAAGATGGGCTGCCTTTTATAGGAGAATATCCGGGTTTAGCCAACGGTTATTTTGCCCTTGGTTTTGGTGGAAACGGAATAACCTTCAGCCTGATAGCTGCAGAAATTTTAAAGGATTTAATTATTGGCAGAAAAAATAAGGACGAGGAAATATTTTCATTCTCAAGATTATAAAATGTATCAGCATGGACAGTAAAAAAACAGCTCCTGAACAAAAAAATATTTTTAAAAGAAGGTTTGGTGCTTTTTCTACATGGGTTACAAAAGCGACAGGTAGTTCTTCAGCATTTTTTATAGCCTTGTTAATAGTAATCGTATGGGCGCTGACAGGTCCAATATTTCATTATTCTGAAACCTGGCAATTGGTAATAAATACAGGGACAACTATAATAACCTTTTTAATGATTTTTGTTATCCAGCAATCACAAAATAAGGATACCCTTGCGCTGCATTTAAAGTTAAATGAACTGATAGCTGCGAGCGAGTTTACAAGCAATCGATTAATTGACAGCGAAGAACTAACAGAAGAGGAACTGATGATCATAAAAAAGTATTACAGCAAACTTTCCAACATCACCAAAGAAGAAGATTCAATTTTTAAATCGCACTCAGTTGACGAAGCCAAGCAGGATTCAAAAAGAAAACAATAAGAATTTAATCTAAACAAATAAGTCATCACAACTAAAAACAATTATATGAACAAAGTATCTTTTTCATTGGCTACAGTAATGATTATTTTAATGACAAGCCTAAGCAGTTGCTCAGCAATTGGTGGTATTTTTAAGGCCGGTATTTGGACGGGCGTTATAGGTATAGCCTTAGTAGTTTTTCTTGTAATTTATTTAATAAGCAGATCTAGAAGATAGAATAGAAAAAACTCTTTTTATAATATTGGTAGCAAAATACTATTATAAAAAGAGTTTTAATTTTCTTCGTGGCCTTATTAAAATGTTACCATACATTTTAACGGGTTGGCCAGCTTTATTTTTATTGAGGGTATTTGGCAGTCCTTATCGCGGATAATTGCTGCTTAACTATTGCAGGCAAATCTTCAGACTGCGCACTTTTTTTTATGAAATCGAAACTAGCCCTCATTGCATATTTTAAAAACCAAACAGCATTTTCAGTTTGATAATTGTGGGTACCTCTTTCGTCGTAAAGATCTCTAAACACTTTACTCAAAATACTGTTAGCTGTTTCTTTTTGAGTTACTATTTTGCAAATGCAGCCATACATTGAGGCAGCATGCTTTTCGTATAATAATTCAAAAGCTGTTATTGAGTTGGGCACGGTGGCTTGCATGGTGTAGATAACAACTCAGTACATAGCAAATCTTGCCGTGTTAAGTGTTTGTATTTTTTGGAAGCTAATTTTAAGAGCGTTTAATTGATAGATGATTATTTCCTGCAGACTTTTACAGGGCATCTGCTCTTCTAGCAATTCGTTGTAAGCTTGTGTTAAGTATTTTTCTTTGTAGTTTACCAATGCTTTTAATTCTAAACCCTGCTCAAAATTTTCGATGCCATTGGCGTCTTCGCTAAAATCATCAACCATCAATTCTGTTTCGTTATATGCGGCTGTGCTAATACCTAAATGTTTTAAATAATTTTTTAGTTCGCTTGCATAATAACTACTCTCTTCTGATAAGCCGTTAAGGGCTGATTTGAGGGTGTAGTTTTCTATCTCGTCAGCCACCATTTCAAAATCGTGTTTCGAACGTTTTAAGAAAAACATTAAACCCGAAAATTTTTTAAGAACGGCACTGTTCAGCGTATTCATAAAATTTATTTTTACAAAAATTCATTTTTCTTGTTAACTCAACATTAAATCAACTCTTCCTTTCTGTGGAAAAATCTCTACGTTTTGGGAAATTTAATTAGAAAGTTCGTCCACAGTTTTATAAATTATATCACTTGTAAATGGTTTACCAATAAAAAAATCTGCACCGTTTTCCAAAGCTTTTGCTCTGTCGTCTCCTGAGTCATGTGCAGTGATCATTATTATTTTTGAATCGGGATAGTTTTTTTTGATGTATGGGATATAATTTATGCCCAACCCATCAGGTAAATGGTTATCAAGAAAGATAATTTCCGGCTTTTCTAATTTCAGGGCTCTGTTAGCATCCGATAAAGAATTAACAAATGCGGTTTCCAGGTTTTTAAATTTTAATAACCTGCTAAGTAAATAGCAAATATCTGTTTCGTCGTCAATAATTAGTGCTTTCAAGTTCATATCATTGAAGTAGTTATCATTTTTCATTTTATGAGATTTCTATGTCTAAATGTTCAATATTGCTGCCAACAATAGTATTTTCAAATACTGAAATACTCATAAAAGTTACATTTCAGCAAAAAATATACCTTATGTAGTGTGATTTATCTTTGAAAAGGGGAAAAACCTATTTTAAAATAAATCTGTAATGTTATTAAGTAATTGTTTTAGTTATAAATAATGACAAGGTTTTGCTTTCATTGTGGAAAATATTTATTTTATCGAGGAAAACATTACATGGTATAATTATAGAAAGAGGTACACATACATTACAACTATGAGGAAACGATTCGTAACATTCTTTACATTTTTAAAGCAGGTCTTTGTAGAATTTATAGGAGATAATATTTTAAAGTACAGTGCATCGTTGGCATATTACACGGTATTGTCAATAGCTCCCTTACTTGTGATACTGCTTACCATAACAGGTTTTCTCTTTGGTAAAGAAGCCATTAACGGGCAGCTATATGCAGAAATAAATAAACTGGTGGGGGCAGATGCGGCTTTGCAGATACAATCTTCTATTCAAAATATTCATTTAAACAAAGACAATGTGTTTGCAACAACCATTGGAGTGATTGTGTTAACAATAGGTGCTACAGGTATTTTTGGAGAAATACAGGATTCGCTCAATAGAATTTGGGGCCTTAAAATAAAGAAGAAAAAAGTATGGTGGAAGGTACTCATAGATCGGCTTGTGTCGTTCTCCCTGATATTAAGCTTGGGCTTTGTGTTGATCGTATCGCTGGTACTAAATGCCATAGCCGCAGCAATAAGCGATAGATTAATTGCCCTTTTGCCTGGCACAGGGCATATTTTTTTAGTTGTGCTGGATAGTGCGGTTACTCTTTTAATAACCACCGTTTTGTTTGGGTCTATCTTTAAAGTGTTGCCGGATGCAAAAATAAAATGGCGAGATGTAACTATTGGCGCTTTTATAACAGCCTGCTTGTTTTTACTTGGTAAATATGGAATAGGTTTTTATTTGGGTAGAAGCAAGTTGGGTAGTATATATGGTGCAGCAGGTTCTATAATGATATTAATGATTTGGGTATACTACAGTTCTGCAATATTGTATCTTGGAGCCGTATTTACCAAAGTGTATGCAACTGATTTTGGTGGCAAAATTTCTCCGAGCGATTTTTCAGAGTGGATAAAAGTAGAAGAGATACCCGTACCGGAAGTTCATCTTAAAATAGACGACATAAAAGAGCAGAATAACCTGTAATTAAATTGGCATGTTTTTTAAATTAGTAAAGTATGAAAAAAAAGATTTTAATTATTGACGATGACCTTGATATGTGTCTGGTACTCAGTAAGTTTCTTTTAAGAAATGGATATGATACAGAAACTGCCAACTCAGGAGCAAAGGGGATAGCAAAATTTAAAGAAGATAATTTTGATATTGTAATATGCGATTTCCGTTTAGGAGACAGAGATGGAAAGGATATTTTAAAAGAGATTAAATCTATTTCTCCCGAAACAATTGTGCTGATCATAACCGGCTACTCAGATATTAAGATTGCGGTAGACGTTATTAAAATGGGTGCCTTCGATTATATAACAAAACCATTGATACCCGATGAGGTATTGAATGTGTTGAAAGCAGCACTTCAATTACCAGATGAGTTGCACAATGCAAGCCACCCAACCAACAAAATTACTGCTGACAAACAAACTGGTCACAAAAAGCATGTTGTTAACGGTGAGTTTTTGGTAGGCGAAGCAGGTGCTACAAAAGATTTGTACAAGCAAATTGAAATAGTTGCGCCAACCAATTACAGCATTATTTTGTATGGCGAAAGTGGCACAGGTAAAGAAGTTATTGCTAAAACAATTCATAGTTTAAGTGATAGAGCAGACAAACCATTTATTGCAATGGATTGTGGTACGCTGTCAAAAGAATTATCTGGCAGTGAGCTTTTCGGTCATGTAAAAGGTGCATTTACAGGTGCACTTACAGATAAGGAAGGACATTTTGAATTAGCCAATGGCGGAACATTATTCTTGGATGAAGTTGCCAATTTAACCTACGAAATACAGGCGTCGTTGCTGCGTGTAATACAGGAAAGAAAATTTAAACGAGTAGGTGGCAACAAAGAGATGCCTGTTGATGTGCGCATAATTGTAGCATCAAACGAAAACCTGCAGGAAGCTTATCGCAAAGGAAAATTTAGAGAAGATCTTTACCATAGGTTCAATGAATTTTCTATTAACCTGCCACCACTGCGTGACCGTAAAAAAGATATTCCACTTTTTGCAGATTTCTTTTTAGAAAAAGCAAAAGCAGAGTTGAACAGAGATATTGAAGGTTTTGAAGATGATGTAATGCAGATGTTTACACATTACTCATGGCCGGGAAATTTAAGGGAATTTAGAAACGTTGTGCGCAGATCAGTTTTGCTAACACAGTCAGGCAAAGTGAATGCAAAGACATTGCCTTGGGAAATTACAAATACAGATTCCATATCAGCAGCACCACCCGCATTTGCTCACAGGCACGAAGATGAAATGCATGCCGCTGCAAGTAGTAGCGCAGCAGTTCCGGCAAAGCAAGTGTACGATCTTAAAGATGCAGCATCTAAGGCAGAGTACGAGGCCATAATGAATGTATTGAAACAGGTAAACTTTAATAAAACAAAAGCTGCAGAAATTCTTAAGATTGACAGAAAAACATTGTACAACAAAATAAAAGGCTTCGAAGAAATAAACAACTAATTCATCTATTTTGTTATAAAATAAAAATGCTGTCTCTAATTGAGACAGCATTTTCTATTGAACGATGTTTGAAAGATTACATTTTGTCATCTCTCTTTTTATTGGCTTCTTCCTTGCTCTCCTGCCCGGTTAAAAGTGTTTCTAGTTTATGCATTAATGTTGATACAGGGCCTTCCATTTTATTTGTTCTATCATCTAAAGTTGTATCGTCTAGCAACAACCCAATATTAAGTTCTGCTGGTAAATAAGGAAGAAAAAAATCTCTTTGACTACTCATAATGTTTCTAATTGACACCTTTCTATTTTCTTCGTTTGCATTTGAGCGTAAAATTTTTGTGCCTTGGGCTGCCACACTGTTAAAGTGAGTTTGTACAGCATCTTCAGTATTATCTGAATATTGTGCAAGCCGCTGTTTTACTTCAAATGCGTTTTTTGCAAAAAACAATGTAAGCCAATCATGAGTTGATGAAGTACTTGCTAAAAAATCTAATCCTTCTTCTGACCGTATACAATCATATAAACCCGCTACAACAGATGGTAATATAGCCTGCATTAATTTATTTTCTTTCTCTTCGTTTGATGTTGCTTTTACTACAAGCGTGTTAGGGTCTACTTTTAAGAGCGGCCCCATGTTAATACTTGATCTTAATTCTTCTAAAATGTTTATTGCCATAAATCATATTTTTTTAAATAACACCTATTTAAATGAGTTACAAATTTAGACAATAATAAATGGTATAAAATTGGTTAACATAAAGTACATCTTATAACGAAAATTAAAAAATCAATTATATGACCAATACAAATTATTTAACTACCCTAAGTGCGGTGATGGAAAAAATGCGATTAAAAAAGCAGGATAAAGAATTCATCATGACAAAAAAAGGTTTTGGAACAGAAGCAAAAACTTATAGGCCAGATGAATTGGTTATAATAAAAACGTATCGTTTTGAAGGTGATTCTGATCCTTCTGATAACACCATATTATATGTTATTGAAGCAAACGATGGCAGCATCGGTTATACACTAGATGCTTATGGCGTGTACAGCAACCACGAAGGTGATGGCTACGATGATTTTATCAGAAAAATTCCTGTAATGGAAAGAACCGACCAGCAGATTTTTGGAGAAGATAAAACAGATTAACAAACGATCAATCAGTCGATAGAAAAGCCCTGCATTTTATTGTAGGGTTTTTTTGCTTCTTAAAATGGCTAGTCGTTAAAAACATGATTTTCTAAACACACTGCTTCTGTCGTTCTTTGCGAGAAAGTCGCCAAATTTTTTACTTCAGGCATAAATTATTTCCAAATAAAAAGCCCCGCAAAATATGCGGGGCTTCTATAACATTTTCCTTTATACCAGAGAAAGATATGAGAGGCTTTTACCTTACAAGTTTCAATTCATTGATAATATTTTTTGCACCGCCTAGTTTATCTATACACCACAATACATAACGCACGTCTACACAAATGGTCCGGTTAAGGTCTTTATCAAAAGCAATTTTATGACTCAATGCTTCATAGTTGCCATCAAAAGCAAGCCCTATTAAATTACCATTTGCATCTATAACCGGTGAACCTGAGTTACCACCTGTAATATCATTTGTGGTAATAAAACCAACAACAAGGTCGTTTCTGCTTTTATCAATGTACTGACCAAAATCTCTTTTTTTCAACAATTCTATTTGCTTTGCAGGCAGGTCAAATTCATAATCGTTTGGTATATATTTTTCCAGCAAGCCTTTGCTTGTGGTTACATAATCATACTTCACCGCATCTCTCGGCGAGTAGCTTTTTACATTTCCAAAACTTACCCTCATACTAAAGTTTGCATCTGGGTACATTTTAGCAGCAGCTACAGGATCTTTTTCCATAATGCCTTTTAAATATGCACGGCCAAGCTCATTGTTTTTGTTTACAAATACTGTGTACAACGATGCATATTTGCCATTGTAACTTTTTACAAACGAGGTGGCGTAATCAAATGCAGGATCAGCCTGTAGCGACACCGCATCAGGATTGGCAATAAATGCAGCCCATTTTGCATCATCCAAAATGATTGTTGAAGCAAATAAATTAGCAGCCCATTTTTTAAAAGTAGCTTCATCATTTAATGGTCCATAAGTAGCTTTAATTTTTTCGTAGAAGCCAATTGGGTGCTGGCTTTTATCTACATCATTGTAAAAGGCCATTGCAGTTGCGGCTACAATTTTTTCATCGCTAATTCTGTCCGCACTTTCTAAATAAACTTTGCGGCTTGCATCTGCTGCATTTACAGCCTTGGTAATATCTGCACCCGTCATACCTGTTTTTACAAGGGCAGCTTCTACACCCTGTAAAGACGATGCAAACGTGGCAAGAGACGATCCCAAAATCCCTTCAATTAAATAAGCCCGTTGTTTTGCGTAAGGGGTCCATGCTGCATAGTTTGCTGCATAGTCTGTCATAATATTTGAGTAAGCATTTTTGCCTTCGGCCCACTTGCTAAAATTGTTTTCGTATGCCTGCTTTTGATCGTACGTTTTAAACTTTACCAATTGCTTTGTTTCGCCATCAAAAAACTTCCAATAGTTTGCAACACTTGCATAATTGCTGGCTAATTTAAGTTTTACCGCGGGGTCCTTTATCATTTGCTCATGCATGTATTTTAAACGGGTATCTCTAAGCCCAACCAATGATGGGTTTTCTATTTCATTTTTTAATTTAATCCCATAACTGGTTTCGTAACGGTTGGTACCCCCAGGGTAGCCGTATATCATGGCATAATCACCATCTTTTATTCCTTTAATACTCACCGGTAAAAAAGCCTTTGGTTTTAGTGGGATATTTTCGCTGCTAAAATCTGCAGGCTTGCCATCCTTTGTACCATACACACGAAAGATAGAAAAATCGCCTGTGTGGCGTGGCCATTCCCAGTTATCTGTATCGCCGCCAAACTTGCCAACACTTTCTGGTGGTGCACCAACCAAACGAATATCTCTGTAGGTTTTGTAAGTGTACATTAAATATTGGTTGCCCTTAAACATGCTGTAAACACGGCCGGTAATGCCATTGTCTTTATCCATCACTTTATCAGTAATAGCTTTAAAAACATCAGGTAGTTTTTTGGTACGGTCTGCCCAGTAAAGTCCCTTCACGCCATCTTCTACATCTTTGGTTACATCTATTATTTTATCAAGAAATTGCACCGTTAATTTACTTTGTATTTCCTGCCCCATGTTGTAAGCATAAAAACCATCACGCAGGTAATTGTGCTCCACAGAACTTGCATTGGCAATGGCATCATATCCACAATGGTGGTTTGTAAATACGAGTCCTTTGTCGCTCACTATTTCGCCGGTGCAACCACCACCAAAAATGAGGATCGCATCTTTTAAAGATGATTTGTTTACGGAGTATAATTGCTCTTTGGTAAGCTTAAGGCCACGCTTAACCATGTCATTGTAAACCTGCTGCCCAAGCAACATTGGCAGCCACATGCCTTCATCTGCACGGGCCTGTAACAAGCTTGAAATTAATACAAGCGAAACGATTATTTTCTTCATAGTGTTTATTGATTTTTTGTGGTACGAAAGTAAAGTTTAATAATGTTAATATAATATTGAAAACCAGTTAGATATTAACAAATACAAGGCCGATTTATAGGAGTAAAAAGCACAAAACAAACTGCCTGTGAAACCGGTGAGAAGCATTGTTTTTTACACTGTTTCATCCGCTGCATTTTTAAAAATATTGGCGTATGTAATAAGCAAGATTTGTACAGCTATTTTTTAAGAGGCAATAAACCGCAATGTTTCATTTACCACAGCCTGCATTGGTTTCGGCATCTCATGCAATAGCCATGGGTGTGTGCGACCAAATACATGATCACTTTCTACTGTAAAGAAAACCGCTGCAGGTTGCCAGCTGTGTAAGTCTTTCGCTTTTTCCAGCGGCACTGCCGTATCCAAAGTTCCCTGGCAAATCAATACAGGTATGGTTAGGCTACGCATGGCTGCTTCAATGTTCAATGCCGCTGCATTGTCCAAATAATCTTGGTGCAATTGATAATACATCGGCATATTTTGTTTGGTACGACCATTTAAATAATAGGCAACACCATCTTTCTTCCAGGCTTGCAATTGCTCATCGCTCCAGTTGGTCCAGGGCGTTTTGCATTCACTGATACCCGCCCAGGTGATGAGCTTTTTTATGCGTGCATCTTTTGCAGCATAAAGCGTTGAAATGCCACCGCCCATGCTATGACCAATTAAATAAATACTGTTTTTATCGATGGCTTTGGTATGAACATTATCGTCAGTGCACAACCAGTTTACAACGCATTTTAGATCGTACAATTGCTTGGTGTAATTGTTATTGCCAAAAGCGTTAAGGTCCACAAAATCTTCGGGTTGCTCAGGAGTAGTGCCGTTGTGAGAGAAATTAAATTTTACAAATACATAACCGGCTTTTGCAAATTGAGTGGCAAACAAATCTGCATTGCCCCAATCTTTAAAACCATTAAACCCATGCGCAAAAACAACAATAGGCTTGGGGGTTTCATCGTCGCTATAAAAAATATCAATAGGTATTGGCTTGCCTGCGGCACCGGTGATGGTACTGTTTTTTGTTATATGCATTGCGTAAAGTTAATTGAATAGGTAAAAGCTAACAATGACCATGCTTGCTATAATGCTTACATACAAATTAAAAATTCGTTTAAAGTCTGTAGATTTTGCAAAGCATTGCCCATCGTGTTGTTGAAATAGCAATAAATCGTTTTGCCTGCTTGTTTCCAGGCTTTAATATTATTTGCCAGCTGTTGCAGCAATTCTAAATCATAACTTCCCTTGTAATTTCCCTTTGGGCCATGCATCCTTACGTAAATGGTATCACTTTGTTCCCATTCGGCAGGTGTTGCGGCTGCAGGCTTATCTTGCAATGCAGTAATAGCTTGGTGTTCTTTTAAAATTTCAGTTACCTCTTTTTCGTACCAAGAGCTGTGGCGAAACTCTACGGCCAGTTGCCATTGCTGTTCATTCAACCATGCAATTGAACTGAGTAATCTTTGCATCTTATCCAGTTTTTCGATATGCAAAGAAGGTGGAAATTGTATAAGCAAACAACCTTTCTTATCGCCCACTTGCGTAATACTTTCCATAAAGATTTCCAATGCAGCTTCATCAAAATCAAGCCCCTTTACATGCGTGATGGCTTTTGATAATTTAAAAGTAAATTTAAAATCATTTGGTACAGATGCTCCCCATTTGGCTACAGTAGCAGGCTGTGGCGTTTTGTAAAATGAACTGTTTATTTCTATACTGCTAAAAAGATGCGCATAATATTCAAGTCTGCTTTTGCCTTGGAATGCCGGCGGATAAGTTGCTTTTGGCCCCGGCAGTACAAGCCCCGAAAGACCGGTATAAATATTTTCTAGATGAATGGACATGGTTAATTGCAAATCAAAAACTTTACCGAATCATGCGGGATATTTTTTATTAAAATCATCACCGATCGTTTGCCACTTACTTTAAACAAGCATCCCTTCTTATCTTTATACCAATGCAAACAACCGGCGAAAAACAATCAGAAATAAAAATGTTATTGGGCAGCCTGTTGCCATCATTACAGCTGCTGCGTAAAAACGATCCGCTCAGGCTTGCAGGTGCCACAGCGTTCTTTACCACTTTTGCATTGCCACCAATAATTTTTATTTTGGCGCAGTTGTTTGGCCTGCTAAGTGCTCCAAAAATGATTGGTAGAGGGTTGGTAGAAAACCTTGGTAAAAGCCTTGGTGAACAGGGAGCACAACAGGTAAGAGAAGTGATACTTAGCATTCTCAATTTCAGCAACAGCAATTATGTAATTGTACCCGGTTCTGTATTTTTATGCTTTGTTGCCACTACGCTTTTTACTGTTATCAAAGATTCTTTTCAGCAGATATGGGGAATAAAACGTACCGAAAAATCAAGCTTCTTTTCTAGCCTTACAGGCAGGCTAAAATCTTTTGCAGTAATTCTATTAGTGGGAATTTTATTTTTTGCAGAACTGTTGCTACGCAGTATTGAAACGGTAAGCGGCGATTATGTTCAAAAAATATTTGGTGGCGGAAGCATAACTTTTAAAATAGTGTTTAGCCAGGTAACAGCAGCAATTATAGTATCAGCCTGGTTTATTATACTATTTCAGTTTCTCACCCATGGGCGTCCAAGGTGGAAGGCTTCCATTATTGGTGGTTTGCTTACCGGTATCTTATTTATTGCCGGACGCTTTGTTTTAAAAGCATTGCTTATAAAGGGCAACGTAGGCACACTCTATGGCCCATCAGGCTCTTTGGTATTGGTACTCCTCTTCGTATTTTATACTTCTTTCATTCTATATTTTGGAGCATGTTTTATAAAAATATATTCTGATAAAAAGGGCTGGGTTTTCATTAATAGAAAACGGGAATTAGTAACTGGCTTATAGCCTGCTACGCAAAACATCGCCTTGTACGTTTCTTGCTGTTCAAAAGTTAATACGAAAGTATTATTGTTTGTAATGATCCCTTTTAGCGTGTAATCATCTACCCAGTTTGTAAAGGCAAATCCGCTCATATATGTAAGCTTATTACGGAACAACATTTGTTGCATTTCTGTACAAAATTTTAGTGCCTACAAATACCTAATCAAAAAAATTACACATGAAAAGCACCAACAAAAAAACACGTGGTGGCGAAACGCACCAAACGACAGATCAATCGCATCCCGTATTAACCACCAACCAGGGCATACATATTTCAGACAATCAAAACAGTTTAAAAGCAGGCGCAAGAGGTCCGGTATTGCTGGAAGATTTTGTGCTGCGGGAAAAGATTTTTCATTTTGATCACGAGCGTATACCGGAGAGAATTGTGCATGCCCGTGGCTCTGCCGCACATGGCTTTTTTGAATTGTACGAATCTTTATCAGATATCACTAAAGCAGATATTTTTCAAAGGGCAGGAGAAAAGACTCCACTGTTTACAAGGTTTTCGACTGTAGCGGGTGGTGCAGGCTCGGTAGATACGCCACGTGATGTACGTGGTTTTGCCGTAAAATTTTATACCAAAGAAGGCAACTGGGATTTAGTTGGTAATAACATCCCAGTATTTTTTATACAGGATGCCATTAAGTTTCCCGATCTTATCCACGCAGTAAAAATGGAAGCCAATACAGGTTATCCGCAGGCGGGAAGTGCCCACGATACTTTTTGGGATTTTGTGTCCCTCATGCCCGAAACATCACACATGATTATGTGGGCCATGAGCGATCGTACCCTTCCACGTTCATTGCGTATGATGGAAGGGTTTGGCATCCATACTTTTCGTTTGATAAATGCAAAAGGCAAATCAACATTTGTAAAATTTCACTGGAAACCAAAACTTGGTTTACAATCAACTATATGGGATGAGGCAGTAAAATTGCAATGTGCGGACAATGATTATCACCGCCGTGATTTACACGAAGCCATCGAGCGAGGGGATTTTCCGGAATGGGAACTGGGTATGCAATTGTTCGATCAAAAAAAAGCTGATTCTCTTCCATACGATGTACTCGATTCTACCAAATTAATCCCTGAGGAAGTTATTCCAATTCGCATTGTTGGTAGAATGGTACTTGACCGAAACCCTGATAATTTCTTTGCGGAAACAGAGCAGGTTGCTTACAGTCCTGGCAATGTTCCTGCGGGGATAGATTTTAGCAATGATCCTTTGTTGCAGGGTCGTTTGTTCAGTTATCTGGATACGCAAAAATCGAGATTGGGCACAACCAACTTTCACCAGATTCCTATCAATGCACCAAAGTGTCCGTTTCAAAATTTCCAACGAGATGGTATGATGCAGATGGAGGTACCAAAAGGACGGGCAAATTACGAACCCAACAGTTTAGATGTAGCAGGAGAAAATGCTGGTGTGAGAGAAAGTCCGGTCACCGGTTTCAGTAGTTTTGGCGGCAGAGCAGAAATGGATGAGCAGGGTGATAAATTGCGCATCCGTGCTGAGTCGTTTGCCGATCATTATAGCCAGGCACGCATGTTTTTTAATTCAGTAACTGAAAATGAACAGGCACATATTGCTTCTGCTATTGTGTTTGAATTATCGAAAGTCACCCTGCCGCATGTGCAGCAAAAAGTAATAGGCAACATTAGAAATATATCGGAAGCTCTCGCAGCCCGAATTGCAAAAGGACTGGGCATTGCTTTACCTGCTAAATCAGCTTCTGCTGCACCGGTGCAGGATTTTAAACCATCGCCGGCATTGTCTATTCAAAAAAATATGAAGCCTACTTTGCAGGGAAGATGTGTTGGTATTTTAATAGCCGACGGCAGCGATGCAGCAGCAATTGAAAAACTAAAAAAAGATATAAAAAAAGCAGGCGGAACTTTTAAAGTTGTAGCGCCTAAAATAAATGGAATAGTGTTATCAGATAAAACAACCACCAAAGCAGATGGACAATTGGCCGGTACACCCTCACAACTTTTTGATGCTGTGGCCCTCATACTTTCCGAAAAAGGTACTGCCATGTTGCTCAAAGAAGGTGCTGCTGTACAATGGGTGATGGATGCATTTGGTCACCTCAAAGCGATTGCACATACCAATGAAGCAATGCCTTTGCTTAACAAAGCCGGTGTAGTAAAAGATGAAGGAGTGATGGAATTGGCTATAGCCTTTACAAGCGCTGCAGCAAAGCGCTTCTATGCCCGTGAAGCGTCTGTAAGAACATTGGCATAAAATAATTGAATCCAAACCTATAAGGTTTTTAAAGCCTTATAGGTTTTTTATTATGCAGGCAAAGTAATATTAGAAAACTACAACAACTTTAATAAGTGTATTTGTAATTATCTATGCTGATCAATCAAGATAACATTCCCATCGGGGTCTTTAAAGAAAATACTTGCAGGTCCCGAAGTACTGGTAGCTTCTATTTCAGTATCCGGCATAATGCCTTTATCTTTTAAAAGCTTTTGTATTGTTCTAACATCATCAAAAGGCTCAGTATTCTTTCCGCTCTCATCCCAACCCGGATTGAAGGTTAAAATATTCTTTTCAAACATTCCCTGAAAAAGCCCAATCAGTGAATTTCCATTTTTCATTATTAAGTACTTTTTATTAATATCCCCTGCCAATACACCAAACCCAAGGTTTTCGTAAAACGCTTTTGAAATGGCAATATCTTTTACATTTAAGCTAACGGAGAAGGCACCTAATTTCATGGCTGTTGTATTTACGGTTGATGAATTTTGTGAAGTTACATTTTTTACGGTAGGCTGTTTGGCATAGCAAC
Source organism: Chitinophagales bacterium (assembly GCA_038225275.1). Lineage (GTDB taxonomy): Bacteria > Bacteroidota > Bacteroidia > Chitinophagales > Chitinophagaceae > Ferruginibacter. Next base: position 21,848 of record JBBREY010000036.1, read on the forward strand.
TTAAAAGTAATGCCGCCACAATCACTGACGGAAGTGTTAGTTTTTGCATTTTAATAAAGTTTTAAAATGTCGATAAATTCAAAGAAATAATTGTATTATTTATTACTTTAAAGATAATTTAATTAGTGCTTCCATTTAGATCGTATTGCTTATGAAACATCTTTCTACAACATATCTCAAAGATCTTTCAATGCAGCCTTATTCTCCCCGACTTTTCGACTAAAAGAAGCCAATGAGATTCACTAATTTACAAAGAAAATAATTAAGCAAAACACCGGGTAAAACTTAATACTTAACAGTACTGCCCGAACGGCCTCATAAAAAAGGCGTTAAGAAAATTTGAATGAATGCCGTTAAGAAATGAAATCGATGTTACCAACGTTTGGTAAAAAACAAATCTAGGCAAGTCCTACAAATGCCCGGCTTTGCTATAAAGTTGTAACTGATTTCATTTTAGGCAATCATTCAAATTTTTAGCCTTTTTTATGTAGTCTTGCTTTTTTTGTTACTTTTTTCATCAAGGAAAAAAGTAAATGAAGACTAACCCAAAACCTTAAAAACACTCCTCCCAATCCGCCATAATAATATATAGTTACTTTCCATTACTCTTAAAAATTTCAGTTACTCTTTAAGTCCGGATTGAATAACTCCCGGCACCTCTACACTCTCCACTGCAGGCAAACGCTCCACATCTCTCAACTCCCTGTTAATCGCCCTTGTTCTTGTACCTACCACATCATCTAATTGCCCAAGCCCGGTCTGAATATTTTTTTGTGCTTTCTCCAGCAGCCCACCAAAGTTTTCAAATTCCTTCTTCACATTACCCAATACCTTCCATACTTCGCTGCTTCTTTTTTGCAATGCCAGGGTGCGAAACCCCATTTGCAGACTGTTCAAAATTGCCATCAATGTGGTTGGTCCAGCAACAGTAATTTTATATTCGCTGCGAAGTTGGTCTATCAAACTGCTGCGACGAATCACTTCTGCATAAATACTTTCAAAAGGCAAAAACATAATCGCAAAATCAGTTGTGTTTGGCGGGTCGAGGTATTTATCCCTGATGTCTTTCGCCATTTTTTTAATAACGGTTTCCAGATTTTTTGTAGCCGTTTCCACATCATCAGGAATAGCATTTTCATACGCCACTATCAAATGCTCGTATGTATCTTTTGGAAATTTCGCATCAATCGGCAGGTACACAAAACTGCTTTCGTCTTCGCTGCGTCCCGGTAGTTTAATAGCAAATTCCACAGGTTCTGTGCTGCCCTTTTTCGTGCGCACATTAGCATCGTATTGGTTGGGTGCAAGTATCTGTTCCAGCAATAATGCCAGTTGCACTTCGCCCACGCCGCCACGAAGTTTTACATTGCTCAATACTTTTTTTAATCCACCCACATCGGTGGCAATGGTTTGCATTTCGCCCAGACCTTTCTGCACTTCAATCAGTTGCTTACCCACGGTTTCAAAGCTTTGTCCAAGGCGTTCGCTGAGGGTTTTCTCCAGCTTTTCTTCTACCGTTATCCGTATGCTTTCCAGTTTTGTTTCTGTACTTTTTACAAGGTCGTTTTGTTTGGTATCCATTTGCGCAAACTTCTCCCGCTGCAAGTCATTAAACGATTTTATGTTGCTTTCAAATGTTTCCTGAAAACCTTTAAATGCAGTTACAAGTGCTTCTCTCATTAGCCTGCTGTCTTCCTTTGCTTGGTTGTTTATTTTTTCCAGTTGTAAAATATTGGCGCCAGAAAAGTCGGTGATGCTTTTGGTAAGTTCTTCTCGGTTCAGTTTATTGTTGCCGTCAATTTTATTTATTAGCGCACCCACTTTTTCATCCAGCGTAGCATTAATTTCTTTAAGCGCCTGTTGACTTTGTTCGGTGATGGTTTTAAGGGTGTTGTTTAGTTCAATGCGGTTGTCTTTAGCAATGCCCGCATTCTCTTCCCTGTTTATTTTAAAATCTTCTTTTAGGTTGCTTTCTATCTTGGAAAGATTCGCCTGCAGCGCTTCCAGCTTTTGCTGAAGTTCGGGGATAGCATCATTGTTTTTATTTCTAAAAAGGATAATGAGTATAATGGCAATCGCCATTAAAATACAAAGTGTAAAAATTAAATACGTTTCCAATGTTGGATTGTTAAGTTGTGGTAAACAATAATGATTATTTCTTTTACCTAAAAATAATAAAAGGCTAGGTTGTTTGCAGAGCTATTTGTATTGATATCGAAATAACCTTAAACAAATTATATTGAACAACGAATCATTTGTAGCCGTTATGACTCTTCTCTAAAATAAACTTTGTAGTAATTCATCTTTTTACTTTCATCGTAACCTTTTTCAATTAACTCATTATTGCCATGTATGTAAATGTGAAAATTCTTATCCAGTTTTAAAATGCTTTTAAAAACACGTGCCTGTTTTTTTACTGCCTGTGGGTGTATCGAAAATGAATCAGGAATTTCTGTCTCAAAGTTTTGTTCGTATTGTTGCTTGTAATTTTTAAACGATTCAATTCCCTTTTCGTTGTTTATAACTTCGTAGCCAAAGCTATCCATATTAAAATGGTCGTTCTCTTTAAAATATTGAAGAGATCGGTTAAGCAGATCTATCTTATCCGTTTTCTCCATAGCAAAATCTGCATCCATTTCGTGCTGCACAAATTCTTTGTAAATGCTAAGCACGGTGTTGGTTTGGTTGTAGGCCGTGTTGCGCATTTTTAATTGAAGAAAATCATCTGTCCAGTAAGCCGCTTCTGTTTTATTGGTTTGATCAATTACCGAAACGGTGTAACCGGCAGTTTCATCCAGGTTAAAAATGATACAACCTTTGTCGAGCTTTTTTAAATTGATAGCTTCAGCTTCAAAAGCCAGTTCATAACCTTGTTCATTGGCATGCACGGTAAAATAAGGCTCTTTGCTTTCACTTTTAAAAAGCCCAATTGCCGGCACCATGCTACCTTCCACAGGCAAGCTATTAAAATAGCAACAATACAATTCGCCTCCTTTTATTTTGGGGTGATTGGCTGCATTGTAAAGATGTGTAGCCAGCTTTTTTGATACTTCGTGAAAACAACTCGGATCATTAAAAACCTGCTGCGCAAAATGAAACACTTCATTCAGTTGCGTTTCGCCGGTGGAATGTTGCAGCCTATACAAATCATTGCTTTTGGTAAAAGGTTCTAAAAAATATTGCAACAATAAACTGCGTTGTTCATCATTTTGTAACACAGTGGGCTGCGCTGAAAAGGCAAGCGGCTCATCTTGCAAACGGTTACCTGTTTTATGAATAGATAATTGGCTAAAACTTGCTTCGTAAATAGGAATCATGCGGCGAAAATAAGCACTGTAATTTAAAAGTAATTTGTTTTATGCCTACCCAAACGTTTAAGGTTTATTAAGCCAGATAGGTATTAATTGAACCATCTCATCTCAGTCATTTGTCACTCTTTTCATCAAGAAAAAAAGTAAATGAAATACAAGAATCACCTCGGTAAAACAAATCCTAACAGTCTAAACCTCTCCGCTTTTATTGTATAAAATCAAATGAAATAACCATTCCCTCATTTCAGCACGCTCTTTGATTAGCAAGTACAAATCCCACTTTAAAACAACACAACATGGCGCTAAATACAGACATCTCCCTAAACAAAGTCGCAAAAATTACCCTCTTCTTTTGGCTAATGAAGGTGGTAGCAACCACACTCGGCGAAATGCTCGGCGACTTTTTCTCCATGACGTTAAACCTAGGCTATATAAAAAGCCTTGCCATAACAGTAGTGTTCTTCATTATTTCTTTGTTGGTACAAATAAAAGTAAAACGATACTATGCATTACTGTATTGGCTTGTTATTGTTGGTACTACAACTGTTGGTACAGAAATATCAGATCTTATGGACAGAACACTTGGCCTTGGCTATGCATGGGGATCGCTCATACTTTTTTCAGCGCTGCTCCTTACATTATACCTATGGCATAAAATAGAGTCAGGCATAAAAGTATACCCTGTTACCCAGCCCAGGGTGGAAGTTTTTTATTGGGTAGCCATCTTGATTTCCAACAGTCTCGGTACTGCCTTTGGCGATTACCTAAGCGATAACATGGGTTTCAGTTATTTGCAGGGCGCCATTATTACTGCTGTAATAATTTTGATAGTAGTGTTGTTGCATTATTATACTAAAATAAACCACATTGTATTGTTTTGGATAGCCTTCATTTTTACCCGCCCATTCGGTGCAACCTTTGGCGATTTGCTTACCAAACCTTTAGCAAAAGGAGGCTTAGATTTTGGCAGAGGTACAGCAGCGATGATTGCCGCCGCAGTCTTACTAATCATCTTGTTTTTCTCTATCAGAAATGAAAAGAAAGCGCAGGTAACTGAAAATAAGATATTGGCTTAAACGTTGACCTATTTGCATTGGCATAAACTTATTTAACAATAGCGCTCGCTGGCACATAAATTGTAAATCTTACACAGTATCACATTATTAAATTTAAAAACAATAGTTATGTCAGAGAACAACAACGAAAGCTTAGGCAATAAAATAAAAGATGGAATAAGCGATGCCGGAAATGCCATTAAAAACGCTGCGCATGATGTAAAAACATCTGTAGAAAATGCCGGCCGTTCAGCAGGCAATGAAGCAGACAGAGCAGCCAACAATGCTAAAGCCGAAAACGGAAATGTTTTCGATAAAATTGGTGCCGCTGTAAAAAATACTGTAGGAGATGTAAAAACATCTACCGAAAACGCAGCCAACAAAGCAGACAATGAAGCCGCAAAAGGTGCTAACAACCTGCACAACGAAGCCAATAAAATTGAAAGAGATATAGACGATAACAACAAGCGCCCTTAAAACCCCTTCGTTTTGATGTGCAGAAATGTTGTTACGGGCTTCAAT
>JBBREY010000037.1:0-25867 GCA_038225275.1 Chitinophagales bacterium
TATTGAAATTGAACAACGCCAGCAACAATTAGAGCAGGCAGAAGCTAATTATAGGGAAATATTCGAAAAAGCGAATGACGCTATTTTTATACATGACATTGAAACAGGCAGACTCTTAGATATAAATGAAAAGGCTTGCGAATTGTTTGGTTATAATAGAAATGAAATGCTTGCTGCAGACCAATTTATTTTTACAGCCAATACCCCTGGTTATACCAATGATGTAGTAAAAAACAAACTTAAAGAAGCTGCTGCTGGTTTGCCACAGTTGTTTGAATGGAAAAGCCGCAATAGCGATGGTACATTAAATTGGGTGGAGGTTAGTTTGCAAAAAGCTACTATTGCAGGTACCGACAGAATTTTAGCTTATTATAGGTTGATAAATGATCGAAAAAATGCAGAGACTCTTGCAGAAGTCCAGCGTGCGGACAAAGAAGCCCTTATAAACAGTACCGATGATCGTATATGGAGTATTAATAGCAATTATAAATTAATTGCAGCTAACAATGCTTATTTAAAACTAACAAGGAGTATATCTGCAAAGCCTTATGGCGTTGGTGATGATATATGGGTTGAGGAATTTGGAGAAGCACTAAACATTAAATGGAAACTTTATTACGACAGAGCCTTGGCTGGTGAAAAGTATAATATAGAAGAATCTTTTGAAGACCCTCAAACAAAAAGAATAACGTATGAACTAATTTCTTTTAACCCAATTTTTAGAGATGAAAAAGTGATTGGGGTTGCATGCTACTCAAAAAATATAACTGAATTAACCGAAAACCAACTAGCTGTAAAAGCTACCAACACGGAGTTAGACAATGTGATGGCCAGCTCTCTTGATATGATCTGTACGGTGGCAAAAGACAATAGAATAGTGAGGGTTAGTGCCGCATCAGAAATTATTTTAGGCTATAAACCGGAAGAGCTGGTTGGGAAATTTATTTTTGATTTAGTTTATCACGAGGATAGGGACTTAACGCAAAACCATGCACAAGAAGTTATGGCAGGGAAAGGCAAACCAAATTATTACAATCGGTATGTGCGCAAAGATGGTTCGTTGGTGTATCTGGAATGGACTGCGAAATGGGATGAACAATCAAATAATCGTTATGGAGTTGCAAGAGATGTAACTGCAAAAGTTGCAGCAGAAAATAAGCTTAAAAATAGTGAGCAGCGTTTCAGGAGTTTGGTGCAGGATGGATCTGATTTAATTGGTATTTTAGATGAAAACGCTACCTACAAATATGTAAGCCCTACCTCGTTTGGTATTTTAGGGATTGAGCCTGAAGAATTTATTGGAAAAAATGCATTTGATTTTATTCACCCTGATGATCTGCAAATTATACAGGATAATTTTGCATTACTGCAGACAACGAAAAAAATTACTTTACCTCACTTTCGTTTTAAAAATAAGATAGGTGAATGGAGATGGATGGAAACATCAGTTACCAATTTAATTGATGAACCTGCTATAAATGGAATAGTAGCAAACTCACGGGACATTACAGAAAGAAAAAATATTGACGCTGCATTACTTGTTACAAAAGAAAATTATAAAAACCTATTTGAAAACAGCCCTGCACCAATGTTTATTTTTGATTTTAAAACACTTCAAATAATAGATTGTAATATTGAAACCCAACTAAAATATGGTTATACCAAGAAAGAATTTTTACAATTAACTATAAAAGATATAAGGCCTGAAGAAGATGTAGCAAAAATTGAAGATGCAGTAGAAAGTGAAAACAGCTACGGGAAAATTCATAAAAAAATTTGGCGACATAAAAAAAAGAATGGCGAAATAATGTTCATGGATATAAGTGGACACTTAATTGATTATGACGGAAGAAGGGTATCATTAGTGATGCTAATTGATGTTACGCAACGCCTTAAGCTTGAACAGCAAAATGAATTTGAAAAAAGAGATAAAGAAGCATTAATAAATAATACAGATGATTTAATTTGGAGCGTAAGCACAGATTATAAATTGATAGCGGCAAATATCTCTTTTATAATAGCTATGGATGCTCATTCAGGTAAAGTAATGAAGCCTGGTGATGATTTATTGTTAGAAGAAACATATTCCAAAGAAGATTTAGCATTTTGGAATGAGTCATATCAATCAGCCTTTTTAGGTAATATTTTCAAAAAAGAATTTTATAGTCCTGCACTGGGGAAAATGCCTGAGTTTTGGATGGATGTAAATTTTAATCCAATTTTTCAGGATGGAGTTGTAATAGGCGTTGCGTGTTATGGCAGAGATATTACCGAGGCAAAAAAGGCATCAGAACAAAGAGAAGCAACCATTATAGTATTAAAAGAAAAGGATGACAAACTCGAGAATGCACAGCGTATTGCCAAACTTGGATACTGGCAGCGAAATCTCGTGACCAATGAAGTTTACTGGTCAAAAGAAATTTTTTCTATTTGGGAGATTCCAGAGACCGACAAACCTGACTTTACATATTTCGTTTCCACCATTCATCCAAAAGATGTAGATAATTATTTATCGGCACAAGATTATGCTTTAAAAAACAATGAAAATCTGGATGAAGAATACAGAATCGTGCTGACTGATGGAACAATAAAATGGGTGCACGAAAAAGCTAAAGTTGTAAAAAATGAATTTGGGGAGGATGCTTTTTTAACAGGAACAGCGCAAGACATTACAGAAAGAAAAAATACAGAACAAAAAATTTATGAAAGCAACCAGCGGTACGAGCACGTAACAAAAGCTACCTATGATGCTATTTGGGAGTGGGATATAATGACCAATAAAATCTACCGTGCTAAAGGTTTTGAAACAAGTTTTGGTTTTAATTTGAATGAAATAAACAAGCCTGAAACCGTTTGGGAAAACTTCATCCATTTAGAAGATCGACAAAATGCAAACAAAAGCATTACAGATGCTATTAAAAGTAAAAATGATTATTGGAGCCACGAATACAGGCTTGTAAAACCGAATGGTGAACAGGCTTATGTAGAGGATCGTGCTTATATTTTAAGAAACGAGCATGGGGAAGCACAGAGAATAATTGGTGCATTGAGAGATATTACTGAACGTAAATATTACAATGATCTGGAAATTCTTGAAAGAGAGATTTTGGAAATAAATGCTCGTGGCGAATATGCAATTGAAGAAGTGGTTGAAAAATATATTATAGGCATACAAAAGTTGCATCCTGGTATGATCGGCTCTATGCAGAAGTTAGAAAATAACCGACTGTATAATCTATCGTCTCCAAATTTGCCCGAAGCTTTTTTAAATGCCATAAGTGGTGTTCAAATAGGAATTAATGAAGGTTCGTGTGGCACAGCCGCATACCTTAAAGAAAATATTGTTGTAAACGATTTTGAGCATGATGCAAGATGGAGTAAGTACAAAGATATTGCTGAAGCTGCAGGGTTAAAGGCATGTTGGTCTCATCCAATTTTCGATTCAAAAAACAACGTGGTTGCTACATTTGCTATTTATTATACAGTTATAAAAACACCCACTTTACTCGAGGAGAATACGATTAAACGAGGTGCGAATATTCTGCAGACTATACTTGAAAGTTATCATAGGGAAGCTGCTTTACAGGAAAGTAACCAGCGGTATGTAAATGTGACAAAGGCAACGTTTGATGCTATATGGGATTGGGATATTGCAAAAAACCATGTTTATTGGGGAGATACATACAGAGTCTTATTCGGGAATTTTGCAGACGATCATTTAAGTGATACAGAAAAAGTGTATGCCCGTTTACATCCAGATGAGAGAGAAAATGTTATTGCAAGTGCCGAAGCCGCAATAGAAAGTAATACATTAAACTGGACACTTGAACACCGTTATTTAAAAGAAGATGAAACGTATGCTTATGTTTTAAATAAAGCATTAATTGTAAGAGACGAAAATGGACATGCAACTAGGGTGTTCGGGGCCATGCAGGATATTACAAAGCAAAAGGAAGAAGAGCAACGTTTAAAATTAATGAGCTCTGTGGTAACCAGTACTAACGATGCCATTTTAATTACAGAAGCTGAACCCCTTGATGAACCGGGGCCACGCATTATTTATGTAAATGAGGCATTCAGTAAAATGACAGGTTATTCTCCTGAAGAAGTAATTGGAAAAACACCAAGAATATTGCAGGGACCTAAAACAGATAAAATAGAAATAGATAGGATAGGGGAAGCACTTGGGAGGTGGGAATCCTGTGAAACCACCGTTTTAAATTATAAAAAAAATGGAGAAGAGTTTTGGATAAATTATACTTTAAGCCCTGTTGCCAATGATAAAGGCCTATTTACACATTGGATAGCGGTTGAAAGAGATGTAACAGAAAGAAAGAATGATGAATTACAAAAGGAACTTCTTAGAAAAATTAGAATAATATTTAACGAGCCTTTTAGCATTAACGAAACCCTTTACAAGGTATTGAAAGACGTTACATTGTTTGGTGGTTTTTGTTTTGCAGAATCGTGGTTGTTAAGTGCAGATAAAAAAGAAATAAAGAGAGCAACCTATTATGTAGCAGATAAAAAAATGCGCACAATCTTAAATAAAACTTCAAAACTAAACGTACAGAAAAAAGGTGAAGGTTTGGTAGGCACTGCTTGGGAATCGCTAATGATGCAAACATGGGAGATTGATAAAGGCATAGCAAACGTTTTGGATGAAGATGTGCTCATAAACGCAGGTGTAAAAAAATTATTTGCACTTCCTTTTTTAAACAATGCTGAGTTAATTGGAGTACTTGTTTTTTGTTTAGATAAACCGGAAACTTCTAGTATTAAGCTGGAAGCTTTATTCAACAGTCTCAAATCTTATTTGGGGGCGGAAATAAAGCGAAAACAATTGGAGCAAGAACTTAACCAAATTTTCAGTTTTGCTCCCGATATAATTGCAATAATTGGCAAAGATGGATACTTTAAAAAATTAAATCCTGCCGCTTGTGAAATATCGGAGTATTCCCTTAAAGAACTGATGGAACGTCCTTTTAGCGACTTTGTGCATCCGGAAGATTTAGATAAAACAACGAAAGAATTTACGCAATTAAACAAAGGAGTAACGATGTTTTATTTTGAAAATCGTCATATTTCAAAGACTGGCAAAGTAAAATGGCTCGCTTGGACGTGTACACCGTCCATAGAAGAAGAAGTGATTTTTGCAGTGGCAAAAAACATAACTGAAAAGAAAGAATTAGAGTTTGTATTAGATAAAGCAAACCAACTTGCAAAAATTGGAAGTTGGGAATTGGATGTGGAAACCAAAACACTCTATTGGAGTGATATAACAAAAGAAATACATGAAACTCCTCCAGGCTTTATACCTTCTTTAGAAAATGCAAGGTCTGCTTATAAAGAAGGCAAAAGCAGAGAGCAGATGATAGGTAGAATTGAGGAAGCAGTTGCGAATGGTACATCGTGGGATTTAGAGGTAGAAATTATTACTCAAAAAGGAAATGAAAGATGGATACGTTCTATTGGTGGAGTAGAATTTATAAACGGGAAATGCGTAAAGGTTTTTGGTAGTACGCAGGATATAAACCAGAGAAAGCGAGCTGAGGAAAGTATTAGAAGCAGTGAAGAAAGAAGAGAGTTGATAATGAACGCTGCCTTGGATGCTATCATCTGTATCGATAAAAATGGTGAAGTAACATTTTGGAATCCACAGGCGGAATCTATTTTTGGTTGGAAAGAAAGCGAAGTGATGGGTAAATTACTTTCAGACCTAATAGTTCCTGAGCAATACAAAATGCGCCATCAAAATGGAATGAGTAACTATTTAAAAACAGGTAATGGCCCTGCCCTAAATCTGCTGCTACAGCTTTCTGCTATAAGAAAAAACGGAGAAGAGTTCCCTATTGAATTAACAGTATTGCCCATTGAACAGGATGGAGAGGAATTCTTTTGTGCCTTTGTGAGAGATATTACAGAACGTAAATTATCTGAAACCCAGTTACTTGAATTAAACCAGAGCCTTAAAAAACAAACGTTGCAACTGGAAGGCATAAACAAAGAACTTGAGCAGTTTGCATATGTAGCATCACATGATTTGCAGGAGCCTTTAAGAATGGTTACCAGCTTTATTTCTCAGTTGGAAAAAAAGTATGAAAACATATTGGATGATACAGGAAGAAAATACATCTTCTTTGCGGTTGACGGCGCAAGAAGAATGCGGCAGATTATTCTCGATCTTTTGGAGTATTCAAGAATTGGCCGGATAGATGAGTTAAAAGAGTCAATAGATTTGAATGAAGTCGTAAACGAAATAGAGATTCTGTACAGCAGTAAAATAAAAGAACAAAAAGCCATTATCACTGCAAATAATCTTCCTAAAATTATTGGGTATAAATCACCGATAAAACAAATTTTTCAAAATCTTATAAGCAACTCACTCAAATATTGCAAAGCAAATAACCCTTGCAGAATTAATATATCAGCAACCAAAGGACAAACACACTGGCAGTTCTCTGTAACCGATAATGGTATTGGAATAAATAAAGATTACTTCGATAAAATATTTATAATTTTCCAGCGTTTGCATACAAAGGAAGTTTACTCCGGAACAGGCATGGGGCTTGCGGTTACCAAAAAAATTATTGAAAACTTAGATGGAAAAATTTGGGTTGAATCTGTAGAAGGAGAAGGAAGTTCATTCTTTTTTACAATCCCTAATACCTAACTCATTCGTAATTATTTAAACAACTAAAAAAATTAAAATATGATTATTAAAAAAATAAATAAACAAAAGAGGGAGGCTTTTTTTAAATAAATCATTTTGGCTTGTTTAACGTTACTATAAATAAAAATATTAGGCTGTTCCTACACGAGTAGTGAACGCTATATTGTTATAAAATTCTTTTAATCCTAATCCTAATTTAAAACCATGAACCTACCTCAACACAGACCTGAACGCGTACCTCACTTTTCAGCAGGTTTAAACGAAACCCATGTTAAAGAAAATATCAGTTTTTCAGATATTACTTTAAAAGATACTGTTAAACAAAACCCCTTAAAAAGTTCAAATAACAATTATCAAATAGTTGGTGGAGAAACGGATTGCGAAACATTGAAACCTGAACTTGATCTTTTAAAAGCAGAAGTTTTATTATTAAAAAATGATATTCTTTTAAAAGATGCAGAAATAGAAAAACTCAAGCTTAATTTGGTAGATGCCAAAACCAATATGGAACAGTTTTCATACGTTGCATCGCACGATCTAAAAGAGCCATTGAGAATGGTTACCTCTTATTTAGGCTTGTTAAAAAATAAATTTGGTTACAAGCTCGATGATAAGGCAAATACTTACATTGATTTTGCAATCGATGGTGGTGCAAGGCTTCATACTATGTTTAATAGTTTGCTCGATTTATCGCAGACAGGTAAGGCAGATGAATGCAAGCGGGAAATGCCTATTATGGAAATTATTGAAGAAGTAAAGATTGATATTTCTAAAAAAATAAAGGACACAAAAGCACAAATAAAGGTAGTTGGCGATATGCCGGTATTGAAAGTTTTTGAAAAATCTGTTATGAAATTAATGCAGCATTTAATTTGTAATGCAATAAAGTTTTCACAACCGGGGGAGGTACCAGTGATAGAAATTTCTGCTAAAGAAAAAGAAAAGAATTGGGAGTTTTGTGTAGCTGACAATGGAATTGGCGTAGATGCAAATTGCTATAAGCAGATTTTCGGTGTATTTGCCAAATTGCATAACAGTACTGTTTACCCCGGCAATGGTATAGGACTTGCAATTTGTAAAAAAGCGGTGGAGCACCATGGCGGAGCATTATGGGTTACAGCCGAAATAGATAAGGGGAGTAAATTCTTTTTTACTTTACCTAAATAATTTACAATAAATACTTGGTGAAATCTTTAATACATCTAAGCAAAAACGAGCGTACGGGATTTACTAAAAGTAAAACACTTAAAATATTTTGTCACCAACTTTTATCACACTTAAAATTATATTTAATACAGGAGGCTTAAAATAATACCCTAACAAAATTAAAATAAAATACCCTTTAATACCTCGCAACGAAAGGGAGAGGATAGAAGCACTGAAAAGTTATGATAGTTTACCTGATAACGGGATAGGAATTGATATTGCAGACCATGATGTGATTGTTGAACCCTTTAAAAGTTTACAACCTCAATCAGTATACAAAGGGTCAGGGTTAGGCCTTGCAGCGTGCAAAAAAATCATAGAACAGCATGGCGGTAAAATTTGGGTGGAAAGTGAAGTTGGAAAAGGAAGTACATTTTATTTTCAAATTATTAAATAAGTAAAAAAAAATTGTTGTCGTCAAGCAAATCCAGTAAACGCTACCTACCATTATCATTAATTATTTTGATTTTGCTAAGTGGAGTTGTTTTTTATTTTTACAATGTAGTGCGGCAAAATAAATTAGCCGCAGAAAATATAAAAATTGAACGCATCATTAATGAGGTAAGTAACTGTCATATTTTTTATTTAACAGCCATAAAAGAAAAGCGTGGCTATCAAATACAACTAGATCAAAATTACCTATACAGATATACTGACTCTAAAAATAAAGTGTATGCCTCTTTTAAATCTTTAGATACATTATTTTCTAAAAGAAAAGAAGATGCGCTTTTACAGCAATATGAAAATAGTATTTCGAAAAGGTTTTTGCACATGGATAAGCATGTGGATATAATCAACATTGTCTCCATTAAAAAAGATTCGATAAAAATATCGTTAGAAGACCTTGCACTTTGGGAATCAGGTAACGAAGAGGAAGAACAATATAGCTCCATCATTTCCAGCCTTAAAAAAGAAGCCTCAAATTTAAATAACGTTCAGAAAAATATAAACCAATATAATTATCTTGGTTTTGTTTTTTTAGTGTTGATAACAGTTTTCTTGGTTTTGTTAAACATGCGGCAGGTTAAAAAATTAACTACCGAAAAAATAAGCCGGGAGAAAGAGCAGCAAATGCTTGAAATAATAAAGGCAAATGAGCAGGAGTTTAGTGCCGCCTTTGAATATGCATCTATTGGGATAGGTTTAGTTGGAAAAAATGGCGAATGGCTTAGGGTAAACAAGAGCTTGTGCGAAATGTTAGGTTACAGCAGTTCAGATTTAATGCTCTGTACTTTTCAAGATATTACCCACGAAGACGATGTAGAAAAGGATCTGGCTTTTTTAAAACAATTGGTAAATGATGAAATACCATCTTATCAAATGGTGAAAAGGTATTACACAAAAACCGGAGAAATTATTTGGATAAATTTAAGTGTATCAAAAGTTTTAAATGCCGATGGAAGCCTTAAACATTTTATATCTCAAATTGAAAATATTAATGATAGAAAATTAGCGGAAATAGCGCTGCACGATGAAAAGGAGAGAATGTCAAATGTATTGGCAGGCACAAATGCAGGCACTTGGGAATTAAATATCCAAACTGGAGAAGCTGCATATAACGAAAGGTGGGCAGCCATTGCCGGTTATACTCTCGAGGAGTTGCAACCGATAGATTTAAACACCTGGAGGAATCTGGTACATCCTGATGATTTAAAATTATCTGACGAAAAACTGAAAGCATGTTTTGAAAAAAACGAAACTTATTATGAGTGCGAATGTAGGCTTAAACACAAAGAAGGTTATTTGGTTTGGGTGCTTGATAGGGGTAAAGTAATTAGCCGTACAGAAGATGGGCAACCGCTTTTAATATCCGGTACCCAAACAGACATTTCTGCCATTAAAAATGCCGAACAAGCAGTTAAAGAAAAACAGGCATTGTTGGAAACAATATTAAACAGCATTGATGTGGGCATAGTTGCGTGCAATGCAATGGGTGAACTTACGCTGTTTAACAAAGCAACTCAAAACATGCATGGGTTGCCACTAAAGGCGTTACCTGCAAAACAGTGGGCTGCTTATTACGATCTTTTTGAAGTTGATGGTCATACTGTACTTGCTAAAGAAAATATTCCATTGTATCAGGCATTAAAAAATGGCAATGTAACTACTGATCAGATTTACATAGTATCTAAAAATGGAGAGCACCGAATTGTTAAATGCAGTGGTAGCCAAATTAAAGATGAAAAGGGAAGTGTTTATGGCGCCGTGGTGGCTATGCAGGATATTACTGAACAAAATAAGTTTGAAAAACTTTTAGCATTTAACGAAAAACGGTTTAGAGGAATTTTTAATGCTACACATCAATTAATCGGTTTCCTCGATTTGGAAGGCAATTTAGTTGAGGTGAATGACACTGCCCTAAAGTTTGCCGGGGTAAAGCAGGACGCTGTACTTGGCAAAAAGTTTTGGGATTGTTACTGGTGGGTCCACTCTAAAGAAGAACAGGAAAAATTAAAATATTCATTTAACGAAGCTGCAAAAGGAAAGTTTATACAGTACGAAACAACTCATTTAAATGCAGAAGGTAAACTTGTTGCAATTATATTTAATCTAAAACCATTGTTTGATGACGAGGGGAAAGTTATTGCTGTGATACCCGAAGGCAGGCCGATACAAGATATTGCAGATGCGAGAAAAAGATTGCTTCAAAAAAACGATGAGTTGCAACAATTTGCATGGTTAGCATCGCACGACTTAAAGGAGCCGTTGCGTATGGTAAAAAGTTTTATGCAATTGCTGAAGAAAAACTATGCATCAAACTTAGATGAAAAGGCAAACAAGTACATAGATTTTGCTGTCGACGGTGCAGGCCGCATGAGTAATTTTATAAATGATTTGCTCGCATATTCAAACACAGGAAGTGAAGAAATTCCGGAAGAAAAGGTTGATACACAATTGTTGGTTGATGAAATAGTTGCCATGCAACATGCTGTTTTAAATGAGAAAAATGCAGTAATAAATTATCAGGATCTGCCAATAATAACAGCCCACAAAACAGCCTTAACACTCGTATTTTTAAATTTAATTACCAATGCTGTAAAATACCAAGTAAAGGGCAGCGTGCCGCAAATAACCATCAGCGCAAAAGAAACTAATAATTACTGGCAATTTGAAATAGAGGATAATGGCATCGGCATAGAGGAACAATACCTTGTTAAGATTTTTGATTTGTTTAAAAGGCTTCATGTTAGTGGCGAATACAGCGGAACAGGTATGGGGCTTGCGACGTGTAAAAAAATAGTGCAACAACACGGAGGTAACATTTGGGTAACATCCGAAGTTGGTAAAGGAAGCAAATTTTATTTTACATTTGTTAAAATAGCGGGTTAAAATATGAAATCAATTCACATATTGCTTGTAGAAGATAATGAAGGCGATATCTTTTTGCTTACAGAAGCTTTTGAAGAAGGCAAAGTTGTAAATAAAATAAGTGTTGCAAGAGATGGAAAGGAAGCCATAGATTTTCTTGATAAAAAAGGAAAATATGAAAATGAGGAAATGCCCGACCTTGTTTTATTAGACGTAAATCTTCCCAAAAAAAATGGTCACGAAGTGTTGGAATATATTAAAGAAAGCGAGTCATTAAAACAGATACCAGTTATAATGCTAACAACCTCTTCGTCGGAAAAAGATATTTTATTATCTTATAAAAATCATGCTAATTGTTTTATAACAAAGCCTGTAGATGTAGATAATTTTTTAAAAGTAATTTATAGCATTGAAAATTTTTGGATAAATATTGTAAAACTCCCATCCAAGAAATAAAATATGGTAAAAGATAAAAAGGCATATCATATTATGGTTATTGAGGATAATCCGGGAGATTTTATGCTCGTTGAAGAGTTTATCACTGAATACATTTACCAACCTATTATTCGCCATGCTAAGAATTTTAAAGAAGCATTGGACGAGCTTACTAAAGAGCGCAATCATTTTGATGTTGTTTTAATGGATTTAACGCTGCCTGATAAAGGAGGTGAAGAGCTGGTGACGGAAATTGCTCGTTTCTTACCTCAGTGCCCGGTGTTGATTTTAACCGGGTATGCTGATATTGAATTTAGTATACAGTCAATTGCAAGAGGTATTTCTGATTATTTATTAAAGGATGACCTTAATGCAGCTATGCTTTATAAAAGCATTATTTATGCAATAGAAAGAAAGAAAAATAGTACCCTAATTGAGGATTCTGAAAGAAGGTACAGCGATTTATTTAATTTAAGCCCGCAGCCAATGTGGTTGTATGATTCTGAAACTTTACAATTTATACAGGTTAACAAAGCCGCAGTAGAACATTATGGATATACGGAAGAAGAGTTTTTGAGCATGACGATAATGGACATTAGACCTCAAGATCAAATTTTAAAAACTAAAGAAGTATTAAATAGAATAATAGGGAATGATGAATCAACCATGTTTTCGGGTAGTTTTAAACACAAAAAAAAGAATGGGGAAATTATATCTGTAGAAGTGTACAGTAACAGGATTGAAATTGGTGCAAGGCCGTGTCGCTCAGTAATTGCAGTAGATGTGTCGGAAAGAAATGAATACGAGCATAGAATTACAAAAGCAATTATTAAAACACAGGAAGAAGAGCGTTATGAAATAGGCGGGGAATTGCACGACAATGTTTGCCAGATACTTGCTACAAGTATGATAAGCCTGGGCATGATGAAAAAGTATATTGAGCCTACTGCTGAACAGTGGTTTAACAATACAAAAGAATATATAAATATGGCTTCGGATGAGATTAGGAATTTATCTCACCGGCTTGCACCTGCATTTTTTGAAGATTCAAATTTTGAAGTTGCCATAGACGTATTGCTTAATTCATTTAACGCAGCAAAGCAGTATGAAATAGAGGTTGAGTTTGATAATAAAATAAATGAATCAGATTTAAGTTTAGATCTGCAATTAAACCTTTACAGAATTGTGCAAGAGCAGTTAAGAAATATTATGAAGTATGCCAAAGCATCGAAAATAACTTTAATTTTTAGTATGGTTGATGGTATGCTTAATTTGAAATTGACAGATGATGGAGTTGGGTTTGTAACAGACAAATCTAAGTCTGGTATTGGCATGGCAAATATGAAACGCAGAGCAGAATTATTTTCCGGCTCTTTCTTCATAAAATCTTCTCCGGGTAATGGTTGTGTAATGACAGTAGTGGTGCCAATAACATCCAATATTTTACTTTGATGGTATGGAAGGTTCTATAATTTTTAAAATTCCCTCACAAATTTCTGCATTCACATTTTTTAGTACCCCTTGGTATTCTCCATCTATTTGAAAATGCGTTTTTTTCATCATGGTTATTTGAACTGATGTAGAAGGAATTATTTCTATTTTTTTAGGATTGAAAATGCCGGGTTTCAATAACATCTTTAGCAAGGTTCCAAGTGCTAATTTTCTGATAATTATAACTTCAAATAATCCGTCTCTAAGATTTCCATGTGGGTTAATAACTGCGCCTGTACCATATTTCGTAGCATTTGCCAGTACTACCATAAAAGCATTTCTCCTTACTTCTACATCTTTTGTTTTTATTATCACCTGCATTTTTTCTTTGTGCCACAAGGTTTTTAAAATTACAAGTGCATAACCTAATTTGCCTCTTAATTTTCCTTCATCAAAATATTTTATGAGCTGCGCATTTAAGCCAATATCACTTAAGTGAAGGCTGTATTTATCGCCATTAATCCGAATAAGATCGCAGTGTTTAATATTGGCCTCTACTATAATTTTTAAAGCATCCTGCGGGTTTTCGGGTATGCCAAGTTCTTTCGCCATACCGTTTGCAGAACCTGCCGGCAAAATGCCAAGCGCTATGTTTGAGCCTGCCAACATATTGGCAAGCATACTAATTGTACCATCACCGCCAACTGCTATTACATTAACTGGCTGCTCTTTTTCAATGTGGTCTTTAATTTGCGTTGTTTCAATTTTTTCTGGAAGGTTATAAATTTGAAAAGTTTCATCTTTGCCAATAAAGAAATCATTAATTACATTGTTCCAGCTTGTAGATTGGTTGGTGCCTGAACCGTTGTTTACAATAAATAAAAACTGTAACATTTTGCGTAATTAGTTTATTAAAAATATTATGACCAACGAGGCAACATACATACCAGAAAAATTATCTTTTGTTCAACAGATTCAACTGAAACTTTTTAAATTATTCAGGTTACAAAAAGGAGCTACGTTAAAGTTATATAAAGGCTTCGCAAATCACAAATCCTGCTACATATATGGGCATGCATTTTCGATATCACCCATAAAAAAAACGCATTTTAGAACCTTTTTTCTTTATAATACCATTGCGTTGTTAAGGCTTTTTATGGTACGCCCAATTAAAAGTGCAGTGGTTGTTTTGCAATGGGGCGGAAAGGTTTATGAAGCCAAAACAGCCTCTGATGGTTTTTTTAAATTTGAATGGGAGCATGACCAAACTTTACTGCCAGGGCAATACGAAGTGGATTTAATGCTGATAAAAAAAAATAGTAAAAACGTAATGAAGGCAAGGGCCACCGGTCATATTATCTTACCATCGCCAACAGCCTTTTCATTTATATCTGATATTGATGATACATTTTTAATTTCTCATTCCTCCAATCTTAGGAAAAGATTATTTGTTTTACTTACAGAAAATGCTCAGAGCAGAAAGCCTTTTGAAGGAGCAGTAACCCACTACAGAATGTTGCACGGGGTTGATGATGCAGATCCATCAAACAATGCTTTTTTTTACGTATCCAGCAGTGAATGGAACTTGTATGATTATATAAAAGATTTTTTGGCTGAACATCAACTCCCTGATGGCGTATGCCTTTTAAACCAGGTAAAAACTTTTTCAAGATTATTTTCAACAGGGCAAAATAATCATTCAGGAAAATTTACCCGTATTGTAAAAATTATTGAAGCTTACCCCAAGCAAAAATTTGTTTTGTTGGGTGATGATTCACAAAAAGACATTGATATTTATGCATCAATCGTAGAACACTTTCCGCAAAACGTGTATTGTGTATTTATTAGAAGAGTGGGTAAACCGCAAAAGGAAACTGTACTTTTAAAGCAAAGGCTAATTGAAAGCAAAGGGATTTTGTTTTGTTATTTTGCTCACAGTGAAGAGGCCATTCTTTATTCCGGAAAAATCGGTTTACTCAGTTAGACATCATTTTAATAACTAATTATTGAGTTTCGCCCGCTTTAACAAGAAACCATTTCGCCAACACAAGCCATATTAATCCGAGGCACAAGGCCGCAATTACATCGCTAGCATAGTGTAGCCTTAAATACACTCTACTAAAGCCAACCAACAAAATCAATAGAATACAAAAAATAATAAGTACCCATTTCAAAATTGTATGATGCACATTTTTATAGATGATGTACGCAATTATTCCATAAAAAGTTACGCTTGTAAAAGTATGTCCGCTTGGGAAGCTGTAGCCATGAACTTTTGCTATAAGTGGCACCAATGGCCGCTCTCGTTGTAAAAAAAACTTCATTAAAAACATTACCGCTACACTCGTAATAGAAATGGTAGCTATATGGTAAGCTGTTGTTTTATTTCTTTTAAAAAAAAGATAGAAACCGATTAAAATAATATTTGCAGGGAGTAAAAAATTTTGCGAGCCAATAAAGGTAATTACCTGCATGATCGATGTATGGGTTTCACTTACCCAAGGCTTTATCATTTCAAAAACTTTTTCATCAAATGAAAAATTTTTATCTTCAAAAACCATATCTGCAACAATGAATAAACACCACAAACAAAGTACAAACAATGCTATCATAAAAAGCACTGAAACTGATATCTTTTTAAAGTATGAATTCTTTAAGTCAATGTTCATATTTTAATGCGTCATATTTTTAAAATAATATCTAATTAGTCTGCAAGTTTTATTCCTGTTTTTTCAAACGTTATTTTTCTTTCTTTGTACAAAGTGCCTGTTGTCATTTTAAAAGTTTTTTTACTCATTCCAAAAAAAACGTAGATGGCTTCAGGGTCACTTTTGTCGTTGTATGGGAGATAGCCATCATTCTCTTTTAGCAATCTTAAAAGTTTATCCGCTTCGCCCTCAACCCTATTGTAACCCATTTTACCTGCTACCACATCAATTCTGTTATCGGGATATATTTTTTTAATATACCCTTTAAACTTATCACCTGTGCCAATAGTTCTGTAAACTTCATTTAAATGCAACACACCTGTATGTTGGTTATTTATTATCATCAAATATCCGATATCTGTTCTTCTTAATACGATTAAATCAACTTCTTCTGCTTCGGCAATGGTTAAACTCTCATTGCTTAAAAATTGCTCTACACGTTCTGTAGCAGCAGCACGGCCTGTTTGTTCATCTCTGTAAATCTTTACCAGATATTCGCCCATTGGTCGCATACCGGTTATTTGCTGGCTTTTTGGTACAAATAAATCCTTCATTAAGCCCCAATCCATAAAGGCTCCTTGTTCTGTAACCGAAACTGTTTTTAGTTTTACAAAATCATCTACTACGCCAAAAGGTTTCTGTGTTGTAGCAATTAGTCTGTCTTCTCCATCATGATATACAAATACATTTAATTCATCGCCTTCATTTAACCCTTCCGGCACAAATCTTTTAGGCAGTAGAATGCCATCTTCGCCATTGTCCAAATACACACCGAAATCAACTTTGCGTAATACTTTTAGTAAGTTATAATCTCCTGTTTTAATCATTTCTTTTTTATTAATCTAAATAAAGGTAGCCACAATTTTAAACCTACATTTATTGTTTTGTAATTCCATTGAAAAGTTCATTTGATTTTTTCCATCTGCAATTCTTCCCATGGTGTTGAGCCATCTACTTCTCTTTTATTAATTAAATCGTTGCCGCTCTGTAAAATAATTTCGGCAGTTGTATAGACTATACAGCCTTTTAATAGATGTCCTCCGATAGCGAAGGTGGAAAGCGCATCAATAGAAAAAAATTTTTTTACCGGTTAAGTCGCTTTCTATGAGGTAAAGCTATGCCATAAAAAACCCCTATTCTTTTATCGAGAATAGGGGCTTTTTATAATCAACCAATCATTCAACTATCACAAAGCTATTTGTTTTTCTGTCATCATTTTGCGCATGTTCAATAAACCGTAGCGCATTCTACCTAAAGCAGTGTTTATGCTGCAATTAGTTAATTGAGCTATTTCTTTAAAACTTAAATCTGCATAATGGCGTAAAATAAGTACTTCTCTTTGGTCTTCAGGCAATAAATCTATTAACTTTCGCACCTTATCAGAAGTTTGCTCGGCCATTATACGGGTATCAACCCCGGCTTCCGAAAAATTTAATACCTCAAAAATATCTCTGTCGTCGCTGGTTTTGATGGTTGGGTTGCGTTTTACTTTTCTAAAATGATCTACACAAAGGTTGTGTGCTATCCGCATTGCCCATGGTAAAAATTTTCCTTCGTCTGTGTAACGGCCACCTTTTAAAGTGTCAATTACTCTAATAAATACATCTTGAAAAATATCTTCGGCAAGATATTTGTCTTTCACCAAAAGGTAAATAGATGTAAAAATTTTGTCTTTGTAACGGTTAACTAAAGTTGATAGAGCGTTAGAGTCTCCATCGATGTACATGCGTACGATCTGCTGATCGGAAAGAAGTGTTTGGTTTTTCATTTTTTCTACAATTTAGATTAATGGACAATTTGGAAAATATTGCCAATAAAAGGAAAAAACTGCAGAGGCTTTGTAAGGAGATTCATGCCGTTTTTCAATGAATTGGATATTGTGTTGTAAACATAGAAACATAAATTTTGATTACAATTATTTTTTATGTTTATTTTTCAAAATTTGTTAATTATACTGTTTTGTATATCTCATACATCGTAGTTTTACAGTAATAAAAGCTGGAAAAATACTTAGTTTACACAAAAAGGAATACCTCAATTTTTTTGTTCGTGTAGAATTACCTTTACGATATGCTCAAGACCTCTCAAACCCTTACCAAGTCTGCAACTGCAACCGCTTCTAACAATGATATTTTAATACAGGGAGCACGTGTTCACAACCTGAAAAATGTAACAGTTACCATTCCACGCAATAAGTTAGTGGTGGTAACAGGTGTATCTGGTTCAGGTAAATCTTCATTAACAATTGATACTTTATTTGCGGAAGGACAACGTAGATATGCAGAAAGTTTGAGTGCATATGCAAGGCAATTTATGCAGCGTATGAATAAGCCCGATGTTGATTTTATCAAAGGCTTATGCCCTGCAATTGCCATAGAGCAAAAAGTAATTACTCGTACGCCAAGGAGCACAGTTGGAAGTATGACGGAGATTTATGATTATCTCCGTTTGTTGTTTGCACGAACAGGAAAAACAATTTCTCCCGTAAGCGGCAGGGAAGTAAAAAAAGACGATGTGCCTGATGTTGTGTCAGCAATAAATAAAGTAAAAGATGGTGATAAAATAATGTTGCTTGCTACATTTAAAAGCCATGCAAATAGAGATGAAAAAGAGGAACTAAATATTCTTTTACAAAAGGGTTTTTCTCGCCTTTACATCAACAATGAAATTATAGCTATTGAAGATTTGCTCGAAGAAAAGAATTCAAAAAATTCTAAAAAAGAAAAGTTCATATTAATTGATCGGCTTATAAAAAAGGAATTTGATGAAGATGATCTGCATCGCATTGCAGACTCTGCAGGTACTGCATTTTACGAAGGGGAAGGAACCATGTTTGTACAAATAAATGAAAAGAAGCCGCTTAAATTTAGTAACAAATTTGAGCTTGATGATATAGTTTTCGAAGAGCCTGTGCCTAATTTATTTTCATTTAATAATCCGTTTGGAGCGTGCCCTGTGTGTGAAGGTTTTTCAATGGTGTTGGGTTTAGATCATGACCTTGTGATACCCGATAAAAGATTGAGTGTTTATGAGGGTGCAGTTGCACCATGGAAGGGTGAAAAATTAAGTTTGTGGAAAGAGAATTTTGTACGTGCTGCAAAGCAATTCGATTTTCCTGTACACAAACCTATTATGGATTTAACAGATGCACAATTGAAAGATTTGTGGAACGGCAATAAGTATGCAGAAGGTATAAATGATTTTTTTAAAGAGGTTGAACAGAATTTGTACAAGGTACAATACCGGGTTTTACTTAGCAGATTTAGAGGTAGAACTTTGTGTGGAGAGTGCAACGGGTATCGTCTTCGCAAAGAAGCGTTGTATGTAAAAGTTGCGGGTGTTCATATCGGGCAATTGTGCGAAATGCCTGTGAAGGACTTGCAAACATGGTTCAGCAAATTAAAATTAAGCGAATACGATGAACAGGTAGCAAAACGAATACTCATAGAAATTGAACATAGGCTTAAAACATTGATAGATGTTGGGCTTGGCTACCTTACTTTAAACAGACTAGCCAATTCTTTGAGTGGTGGAGAAAGCCAACGAATACAACTTACACGAAGTTTAGGAAGCAACTTAACAAACTCATTATATATTTTAGATGAGCCTTCAATTGGTTTGCATAGCAGGGATACCCAAAATTTAATTGTTGTTTTAAAAGAATTAAAAGAACTCGGTAATACTGTTGTAGTTGTTGAGCATGATGAGATGATGATGCGAGAAGCAGATCATATAATTGATATGGGTCCACTGGCAAGCCACCTTGGCGGCGAAGTAATTGCTGTGGGAAACTATGATGAATTAATTGCGAATGAAAAAAGTTTGACCGGTAAATATTTATCTGGCAAACTAAAGATTGAAGCGCCGAAAGTTTTGCGAAAGTGGAACAGAAGCATAAAAATAGAAGGGGCAAAACAAAATAATTTAAAAGATGTAAATGTTGAATTTCCTTTAAATGTCTTGTGTGCAGTGAGCGGCGTAAGCGGTAGTGGAAAGACTACGCTGGTAAAGCAAATATTATATCCTGCCCTGCAGAAAATAAAAGGTGAAGTATCTGACAAGCCGGGTTTGTATAGAAAAATAACTGGCGATATAGATTATATCAGCCGCATAGAAATGGTTGATCAAAACCCGATTGGTAAAAGTAGCCGCAGCAACCCGGTTACTTATATAAAAGCTTACGACGAAATAAGGGAGTTATATTCAAAACAACCACTGTCAAAAATCAGAGGGTTTATGCCAAAACATTTTTCTTTTAATGTGGATGGCGGCAGGTGCGATGCATGTAAAGGGGAAGGTGAACAATTAGTAGAAATGCAGTTTTTGGCGGATGTGCATTTGGTTTGCGATGTGTGTAATGGCAAGAGATTTAAAGAAGAAGTGTTGGAGGTTACCTACAAAGAAAAAAGCATTCATGATGTGTTGGAAATGAATGTGGATGAAGCAATAACTTTCTTTGGAAGTTCAGTTGAAAAAGTAAAAGGAAAATGCGCAGATGAAGGTGCAGATGTTGCTAAAAAAATCCAGCCCTTAAGCGATGTTGGATTGGGTTATGTAAAACTTGGTCAGTCTTCAAATACGTTAAGTGGCGGTGAAGCGCAGCGTGTAAAACTCGCTTCTTTTTTAGGTAAGGGAAAAGCCATCGGACATATTCTTTTTATCTTTGATGAACCAACAACGGGGCTACATTTTCACGATATAAAAAAGTTGCTTGCCTCTTTTAATGCGTTGGTTGAACAAGGCCATTCAATACTTGTAATTGAACACAATACTGATGTAATTAAAAGTTGCGATTGGGTAATTGATCTTGGTCCTGAGGCCGGTGATATGGGTGGCAACCTTGTGTTTGCAGGCAAACCGCAGGATATGAAAAAAACGAAAGAAAGTTATACGGGAAGATTTTTGTGAACCTTACCTCAACCTGTTACTATCTCTTATTAACTTATCATCACTTTTAATACCACGTGCCGCTAAAATTAGAAATAAAATTACTGCGCCATGCAAAATGGCTGTAATAGAGAATGTGCCTTTACCAACATATGTTTGAATTTCTTTGTAATATAAAAATATCAGACCAAATTCTAGTACACCAGCAAGCAGTGTAAACCACCATTGCTGCTTTCTGTTTTTGTATAAAAAAATTGTTACTAACGCAACAATGCCAGTTGCGAGCGTTACAAATATTAAAGGCAACGTTGCTATTCCATTTAAAAAAGAAGAGGGAATTAATTCTTTATTTGTACCAACATAAGTTGAAAATTTAAGCGTTAAAAAAACGCAAACTGAAGCAAGTAAAAGCCATATAGATTGTATACGTTGTATCATAATTTATCATTTAAAAATCCCAAAGGCCGCTCATAAAAAATCTGCATAAGTCTTTTCAAATCTGCGTGCAGAAAATTAAAAATAAAAGAGGGTTTATAAAATCAATAATCTTCCCACGTCAAAAAGTTATCAAACCAATATTCAAAGCAAAATATCGGTTCGTTAAAAATTATTTGTATAAAGGAAATCCTTTCATCATTTCATGCACTTCTTCTTTCACTGCATGTAACGTTTCCACATTGTCAATATCCATTAAAATTCTATCAATCAACACTACAATTTTTTCCATATCTGCTTCCTTCATTCCACGCGTAGTTATTGCAGGTACACCAATTCGTATGCCACTCGTTACGAACGGACTCTTATCATCATAAGGCACAGAATTTTTATTCAAAGTTATGTGCGCTCTGTCAAGTGTTTCCTGTGCTTTCTTTCCGGTTATATTTTTATTGCGAAGGTCAATTAACATTAAATGGTTATCGGTACCACCGCTTATAATTTGGTAGTCTCTATCCATTAAAGCTTTCGCCATTGCCTGTGCATTTTTTTGTACTTGCTTTGTATATTCTTTAAATTCATCTGTAAGCAATTCGCCAAAAGCTACTGCCTTCGCAGCTATTACATGCATTAAAGGGCCACCCTGTGTACCAGGAAAAACAGACATGTCTATAACATTGCTCATCATCTTCAGGTTGCCCTTCAAATCTTTTAAGCCCATTGGGTTTTCAAAATCTTTTTTCATTAAAATAATTCCACCCCTTGGGCCACGCAAAGTTTTGTGTGTAGTACTTGTAACAAAATGGCAATGCTCAAAAGGAGAACTTAGCAAACCTGCCGCAATAAATCCGGCTGGGTGCGCCATATCGCATAATACAAAAGCATTTATTTCATCTGCAACCTTTCTAATTCTTGCATAATCTATATCTCTGCTGTAAGCAGATGCACCACAAATAATCAATGCCGGTTTTTCAGCCCTTGCTTTTTCTTCCAGCATTTCATAATCTATTAAGCCCGTTTCCTTTTTTACACCATAAAAAAAAGGTCTGTAATATTTCCCCGAAAAATTTACAGGAGATCCGTGTGTAAGATGCCCACCCATGCTCAAATCCAAACCAAGTATAGCATCACCGGGCTTTAAAATTCCCAACATTAAAGCTGCGTTAGCCTGCGCACCACTATGCGGTTGCACGTTGGCATATTCGCAATTAAAAACCTTTTTTATTCTATCTATTGCCAATTGCTCCACTTCATCTACAATTTCACAACCACCATAATATCTTTTACCAGGATATCCCTCCGCATATTTATTTGTAAGGCACGTTCCCATAGCTTCCATCACTTGTTTGCTTGTAAAATTTTCACTCGCAATCAATTCTATACCGTGTTGCTGTCTCTCAGCCTCTTGTTCAACCAAATCAAATAAAGCAGTATCTCTTTGCATAAATGTCATTTTGAGCAGCAAAGATAAGCACGGTATTTTTAAATATTATTTTTTAGAAGCATGGGCATTTGTTCAATAAGAAACATTTGTATCCCGCTATACACTTTACCTGCTCCGCCTTTGGCGCATCCGGTGCCGTTTCTATCGGGGCTATCATCCGCAATAGTACTTTTTTCAACTTTTATATTAGCGTATCAAGTACTTTTAAATTTTATAACCTTTGTTTTAAAATTATTACTTTCACTTACCAAAATGATTTAAAGCCAACTATGGCGTAACTTGTTATTCCCTAAATCAACCTTACATTAATGAAGGCAATTATCCCCGTTGCAGGAGCAGGTACCAAACTACGCCCACACACATATACACAACCAAAGGCACTTATCCCGCTTGCAGGTAAAACGATTTTAAGCATTATTATTGACCAGCTTAAAGAAGCGGGTATAACCGATTTTATTTTCATCATTGGTTACCTGGGCGAAAAAATAAAAGATTATGTTCAGCTAAATTATCCCGACCTAAACACCCATTTTATAACACAAAATGAAAGACAAGGCACAGGGCATGCAATAGAAATAACACAGGAAATTGTTGGAGATGATGAGGTACTGATTGTGCTCGGTGATACAATTGCTGAATTTGATATAGTTGAAATGATAAACGCTCCTTATTCTGTCTTAGCCATAAAAAGGGTAGATGATCCACGCAATTTTGGTGTTGCAGAAATAGGAGAAGATGGCTTTATTACCAAGGTGGTTGAAAAGCCCGCCATACCAAAAAGTAATATGGCCTTGGTAGGTATTTATAAAGTAAAAGAAACCACAATTTTATTTGATTGTCTGCATAAAATTCAGGACGCAAAACGTAGAAGCTACGATGAGTTTAGTTTAACAGATGCCATTGATTGCATGATACAATCAGGCGCAGCTTTTAAAGCAATGAAAGTTGCAAATTGGTTTGATTGTGGTAAAAAGGAATCGCTCATTGAATCAAACGCCATACTTTTAAAAAAATTCGGCAATTCTGTTGAAGAATCAAGCCATCATACAAACAGTGTGTTCATTCCTCCTGTAAGCATCGGCAAAGGTTGCATAATTGGCAATGCTGTTATAGGGCCTAATGTTACTATTGGCGACAACACCACCATTAATCACGCAATTATAAAAGACTCTATTATTGGTGCATATTCTAATCTGTTAGAGATAGTGTTAAACAATTCACTCATTGGCAGCGATGCGGAGGTAAAAGGAGTTAGCAGAAATTTAAATATTGGTGACAACACCGCCATTGATCTTGGAGGTGGCACAAAATAAATAATGTTTTTTATGAGTGTTTTTTCAAACGAAATTACGAGACTCTTTAACATAGAAAAACCCATAATACAAGCAGGGATGATATGGGCAAGCGGTTGGCGACTGGCAAGTGCAGTAAGCAACGCTGGCGGTTTGGGTATTATTGGTAGTGGTAGCATGTATCCTGAAGTTTTGAAAGAACATATCATAAAATGTAAGGCTGCAACTGATAAACCATTTGCAGTAAATGTTCCGTTGCTTTATCCAAATATTGATGAGCATATCCAAATCATTATTGACAATAAAGTATCCATTGTATTTACAAGTGCAGGTAACCCTAAAACATACACGGCCATTTTAAAAGCTGCAGGTATAAAAGTAGTGCATGTTGTGAGCAGCAGCAAATTTGCAGAAAAGGCAGAAGCCGCAGGTTGCGATGCGGTAGTAGCAGAGGGCTTTGAAGCAGGCGGTCATAATGGAAGAGAAGAGACAACAAGTTTTATTTTGATACCGGCTGTAAAAGAAAAAGTGTCTATCCCAGTAATTGCAGCAGGCGGAATTGCAACCGGTAGGCAAATGTTAGCTGCGATGGTGTTGGGAGCTAGTGCGGTACAAATAGGTAGTAGGTTTGTTGCTAGTGATGAAGCTTCTTGTCATATAAATTTTAAAGAAGCTGTAATTTCTGCCCATGAAGGGGATACAGAATTATCTCTTAAAAAATTAACGCCAGTTCGTTTGTTAAAAAATAACTTTTATAATCTCATAAAAACTGCCGAAGAATCTAATGCAAACGTAGAAGAACTTACACAATTACTTGGCCGTGGGAGAGCAAAAATTGGAATGTTTGAAGGGGATTTAAATAACGGGGAACTTGAAATTGGCCAGGTTTCTGCCAGCATAAATTCAATAGCCTCGGCTGCAACAATTGTTAATGAAATATGGAATGATTACAATGTGTTAAAGACTAGCTTTCACAAATAACGCTATATTTGCAAATTCTAAAATTATCAACAAATTTTTTGAGTAATGTATAGAGGTTTATCGGTTTTAATTCTTAGAACAGTCTTTTTTATATTCTTTGTATTTTGTACTTTTTATACATTTAGTCAGCCACCAACAACCGGCGGAATTCCAACCAATCCTATAGGCAATCCAGCTTTACCTACAGCGCCTGTAAATATGACCAATCCCCAACTTCAAACTTTGCTAAGCGATGAAAACAAAAACGCTGGCGATGATATGAATGCGAAGTTGAAAAACAACCGAATTTACAAGGACAGTCTTACCGAAGGTAGAGGAGTTAATAGAATGCCAAGTGCAAAGAGTACTTATGGAGCTAATGTATTTTCGAATGCAGGACAGTATAGCACCACAGAGCTATCAACACCTCCGTTAGATTATCCACTAGGGGTAGGAGATAACATTGTAGTGTCAATGTACGGAGGCGCAGAATTCCAAGGTGAATTTATAGTTGGTACAGATGGTTCAATTTTTCCAAAGGGAATGGGTAAAATATATGTCGGGGGTGTAACGTTTCAAAATGTTCAGCGTATTCTATATTCCCGGTTTTCTGCAGTAGTACCCGCAGGTACCAATATAGATATTAGCTTGGGAAGACCAAGAAGTATTAATATCAATGTAGTAAATGAAGTGAATAATCCAGGTATAATCACTGTGTCAGCATTTAGTAACGCATTTAACGTTATTGCCAGGGCCGGTGGGATAACCGAAACCGGTAACCTCAGAAATATTTTGATCAAACGAAATGGAAGAATTATTGAGGAGCTGGATGTTTATAAATATTTGCAAACAGGTGATTTTGGAAAACACTTATATCTACAGAACAACGATTTTATTATTGTTCCTTTTTATGAGAAAAAGGTATTGGCGACAGGCCAGTTTAGGAGGCCTATGTATTATCAATTAAGGAACGACGAGGGTGTAAAGGCTCTTTTAAAATACAGTGGTGGTTTAAATTCAGACGCAATTGGTTCAAATCTTACTATTATAAGATCAGAAAATGAAAGCCAGAATATAAAAAACGTTA
>JBBREY010000038.1:0-25859 GCA_038225275.1 Chitinophagales bacterium
CCGGAATTAGCTCAAAACCTTCGGCAGTAGGCACGGCAATTTTATGGAAAGAATAGCTTTTACCGTTAATTATTTTAACAAGCATCTGGAATTGTTCTTCGTTCATAACGTTTTAGTTACTTAGATGAAGGGTTACTATTCCGAATGTAGCTCAGTGGGTTAAAGCGAAAAGTTTGCTATAGAGATTGGACTGTGTTGATTTTTTATTGGGTTGTAAAACTAATACAATTACGCATAATAGTGACTACTTGTGGATAAATATAAAATATAATTTAAATAATTTAAAAACATAATACAAAGATACATAGCCTAATTTGTTGATCTTCTTAGGATCGTATTTTTAAAAAACAGCTGTTAGGTTGGCTTTAAATAATATACTACTCACTTAACCCTTCCCTGTTCTTCTGCTGATGCGGTAGTACGGTCTCTTTTGTCTTTTATACTCTTGCCAAAATTATGAGTGAAAGTGAGTTTGAATGTTCGGTAGCCAAATCGAAGTTTACCGGTTGAGTAAATGTTCTCTGAAGGAATATCTGTAGTAACCCTAAAAACAGTGCTGTTAAAAATATCATCAACAGCAAACCTAAACTTACTTTTATTATCCTTGCATTTTTTTTGTATTCCAAAGTTTGCCATCCCAAATGGCTTTGTTACAGATGCGCCAAACAATGCTTTACTATTATAAAAACCCGATAGCTCAATACTGTAATTTTTTGGCAGTATAAAATTTTGAGAGCTGTTTAAACTGTAGTTTTTTTGTACAATAGTAAACGGACCTTTCGCATAAGATGCATTTATTTGTTGCCAGTTTCCCTGAATATTATTTTGCATGTTCCACCATTTATTAATAGTGAAAGGGAGGCCAATACTAAGATTAAATGTTTTGGTAATGTCTAAATTTTGAGCTGAAAATATCTCCTTGTTGTTATTGCTGTTTGTTGGTTGAAAATTTGCAATTGAACCTTCTTCATTGGTGAAAGAGACAGAAAATGAAAAACGTTTTAGTAGGTAATCAAACTTGTAAATATTGCTGAATGCAGGTTGCAAAGCACTGTTGCCTGAAAAAAAAGAATAGGGGTCAATAAAAATTACAAACGGTGCCATGTCTTTAAATGTAGGTCTTGTTATACGCCGGCTGTATGAAATATTATAAGAATTGTTGTCATTTATTTTTTGATTTACAAACACACTCGGAAAAAATCTGCCGTACTTTCTATCAATGATATTTGGCCGCAATTCACTACCTAGATTGGATGTTGTATATTCATAACGTACACCAATTTTTATACTCGTTTTGGTAGATGCGGTAACGTCGAAAGTGCTGTACAATGCCGCTATATTTTCTTTGAGATGAAATTTTGAAGTAAGTTCCGGATCCTTCGCCCAGTTATTTTGTTGCTGGTTTTCTACCGCTACATCGTTGGTAAATTTAGATAGTGCCAGCTTTGCACCGCTTGAGATATTTATCTTTTTTCCTATTTTATTGGTATAATCAATTTTGCCTACTCTAAAATTCAAGGGTGTATTTTTTGTACTTCTCGTAAGCTGTTCTCCAATAAATGTACCCGAGCCATTGCTGTAATTATTCTTATAATCATTGGGGTTATTGTCTTTGTAATAGAGATAATCAAAATCTGCCGACAATACAGCGCCTGCACTAAATGTATGAGAGATGTTGACATTGCCCATATAATGTTTCCATTCGTTCAATTCATGGTTAGTAATTGCAACACCTGTATCAGCAATACTGTTTTTAAATATAGCCAGTGTGTTGTTAGCCTGCATTACCCATTTTGTATGATAACCTCCAATTAAAAAACCGACAATCGTTTTAGGCGAAACCTGTATGTCAACTCCAATGCGTGCATTTTGCTGTCCGTCTTCGGGTCGCCGTTTTGTTTCAGAATAGTTCTCCAGCAATAAACCTGGTAGTGCAGACCGATGCGCAAAATACCAATCCTGTGTTTGGTTGTTCCAGGTAAAAGAGTAGTCGCCAAATAGATTTATTTTTTTATTTCGGTAATTAAAATTTACAGCTCCCGCAGGGGTGTAACCGTGCCCATAGCCTGCCGTAAGCGAATACGAGCCATTCAACCCTTTATTTGGATTTGAAATTAATATGATATTTATAAAACCCGCATTGCCCTCTGCATCAAAATTTGCAGGCGGTGTTGTTATTAATTCTATACGGTCAATGTTCGATGCATTCATACCACCCAACATTTGCACAACAGCATCCATTGGCATTTGCGATAGTTTCCCATTGATCATAATTTTTACGCCCTCTTTACCACTCATCGAAATAGCATTGCTTTGGTGATTGACTATCACGCCCGGCGATTTCTCCAACACTTCCAGTGCAGTACCACCTGCCGAGGTAATACTGTTTTTTACATTTATCACCATCCGGTCAATCTTTTGTTCAAACATGGGTCTGCGTGCCTCAACAGTTACGGTTTGCAAATCTTTTTCAGCTTTCCCAAGTTTAATATCGGCCACTTGTACATCCCTGTTGCTAACATAAACGGGTTTGGTAAAACCAGTTTTAAATCCTGTATAGCTTATACTCATCAGGTATTTTCCTGCAAGTACATTCTCAAAACTAAAATTTCCCGAAGCATTTGTAACAGTCCCCTTTAAGAGTGATGAATCGCTGCTTTTTAACAATAAAACATTTGCGCCACTAAAAGGTTTATCTATAGACTCCACTACGTTTCCATACAGCTTAACTTGGGCTTTCAACGGTTTTTGAAGTAAAACGAAAAAGAAGAGCAAGAAAATCGAGCTGATTAATTTTTTCATTTTATGTTAGTTTAAATAAAAATTAAATATAAATCTTTTAATTTATATGTAAGGTTTTTCGTAGTTACACTCCTTAGCGCATTTACTAACAAATCGATTGGATACCAGGCTTTACGAGAGAACTATTATTATTAAAAGTCGGAGGACTTGGCATCTATTCTGGTAACTCACTCTAACTTGCTTACTTTTTTAGTTTTTAATGCTTGCGAGAAATTTTTATAGAGTTGTTGGTGTTGGATGTATCTTATCTTTAATTGATCTCCGTATGCAATCTTCTATATTCATCAAACTGCCCTTGCGTCATAAAATTTGTACCCTGCCCTAAAACGAGATACCATTTACCATTTTGTTTGATGAAAGTTTCAGCCCTAATAACTTTAAAATGAACGTCTCCTCTTGGTGAGTCAAAAACAACGTCTACCGTTTTTGTTTTAATTGCGGTTACCCCATTAAATATTCTAAGCAACTCTGTGCCGGGTACAGGTGTTATTGATTTAAATGAAATACTATCCTTTACAAAAGTTTGCAATTCAGCAGGAACGCCGTACGACATTTTTCCATCTGCTCCGATACCAACATAATCATCGTTTAATGAAAACGACTTATCAAAGCTATTTTGAATTGAGTTTATAATTTTCCTGTCTTTAGGATAATTTGTAGTATTGTATTTGCTGGGTGGTGCAATTTGTGCCGCCACCTTAAAAGTAATACCTCCAAAAATCACAGCCACCATTGAAATTTGTAATACTCTTTTTATTGGTTTCATTTTCTTATTAATTTATATAATGTAGCATTTAAGGCTATAAAGAATACGCTGTAAAACTAACACATCCTCAAACTGATAACCTTTACTTATTAAACATCGAAGGAAATAAAATAAAATTGATATAAAATAA
Source organism: Chitinophagales bacterium (assembly GCA_038225275.1). GTDB lineage: Bacteria > Bacteroidota > Bacteroidia > Chitinophagales > Chitinophagaceae > Ferruginibacter. The sequence continues at coordinate 3,699 of JBBREY010000038.1, forward strand.
AAATCAAAAAAACGCACCTACCGACTTGATTACTATTTTAACTTAATGCTTAGTCTCTACTTAAAAATTGTATTCCATTATAGTACAATTTACTGCTTACCAAAAGCAGCCAACTTATATCCCACAGCAATAAAATCCTTTGTGTAAGTCCTTTAATTGCAAGAGGGCTGGCAAAATGAACAATAAATAATCCAAGGCTGATTACGCCGAAAAACAACGAGGGTTTTGAAAGACTTTTCCAGTTTTGATTTTTCTTAAAAACAGAACTCCATAGAATCATTGAAATGCCTACACAGATTAATGCAATCAAAGCTGCTAATGCATGTATTAAACCATGCAGTGTTGTCTGCATTAACGGTATATCTGTTTTAAATATTGAAGCCAACAATATTCCCAAACAAAAAATGCCCAGCGTGATAATATTTTTTTTAGTTGCTCTAATGTTTAGTAACAATCCTGTTAACAATAGTGCTGTTGAAGTTGCTAATACGTTATAACTGATAGTCAATAACCAGCTATAATTACCAATTGCATATTCACTTACAAAACTGGTAAGCATATTCTTATCTGGTCGTAGAAAATGTAAGCTGAATACTATTAGTAAAAATAGTATAAAGCCAAATAAACTAATGAGCGCAATAGTTTTAGTGTATTTCATACATATTTTAAAAATAATTTTACAGTTGTTCACACTTAATCCTTAAAGAGCAATTGATAATTTCAACCTATTGAAAACCACCTCTCATTACATTGTTCATTACTTGCATTTCATTGTTTAGGTATTCGAGCACTTTAGTTGCATAAGGCTGTAAAAAGAATAGAGCAAACAGCAGCACGCAAAAGCAAAATAATCCTGCTATATAGCAAATAATGTTTTCATTTAAACTTTTTTGATGGTATTTTTTGTATTGATTATTAAGGGTATTCATTTCGTGTATTTTATATTTGTATAATCAGAATGATAGAAATTACCAGCATTTTATCACTGCTTTTTTCCCATTCCTTCAAGTTCTTCTTTTGTTGCCAGCTTAGTGCCCTGCCCCGCAACAAAATACCATTTGCCATTTTGCTTAATGTAGGTTTCTGTTCTAACAACTGTAATAGAAAAATCGCCGCCTGGTGTGGCAAACACAACATCAAGTATCATATTCCTCACAGCTGCATCGCCATTATAAACTCTTAAAATGTTTGTGCCGGGCCGCGGGTTAATAGATTTAAACGCAGCGCCTTTATCTGTAAATCCCTTCTTCCATTCTTCAAAACCATAGGATACTTTTCCTTCCGGCCCAACGGCTATCATATCATCATTGAGAAACTGAGAGCTATCCATTTTACTACTGAGAATATCAATGGCCTTTCTTTCTTCGGGGTAGTTAATAGTATTGTATTTACCTGCAGGTGGTACCTGGGCTTTTGCAACGTTTAAAGAATAGAAAAAAAAGATACCTACAACGATGAAATTTTGGAAATTGAGAAGTTGTGTCATTTGATTTATTTTATTGTTTTACAATTATTTTCTATCCGAGTTGATTAATATCTGACTTTGAAAGTGATGATGCTTTAATGTTTTCGCAATGCTTTTTTCATGGATTCTTCCAACTCTGCCTCCGTCTGCACTTGCGTGCCTTGCCCATATACGATATACCATTTACCCAGTTGCTTTATGTAGGTTGTTGACCTAATAACTTTTACATGTAACTCGCCTTTTAAAGATGAGAAAACAACATTTAAAACTGCATTGCTAACTGCGGTGGTGCCATTGAAGATTCTAAGTATTGCCGTTCCTTCAACAGGTGTAACAGATTTAAATTTGAGGTCGTACTTGTTAAAGGAATTATCTTCCTGCAGCTTACCATAGTATACCATGCCTTCTGCACCGACAGAAATATAATCGTCGTTTAAATAATGCGTACTGTCCTGAACCATTCCCAATGCTTCAATGGCTTTTCTATCTTCAGGGTAATTGGTTGTATTGTATTTACCTGCTGGTGGAATTTGCGCCATTGTTGGTACTGAGATAAAGAGCATGCCGACAAAGAATAGTATTGTTGTTTTGTAATTGCAGCAAGATTTCATTTTTTCTTTTTTTAATTTTGAGATGTAATAATTAGTTTCTGGCTTAGTGTAGCATTCATTTAAAATAAATGAACGGCAATCCATTTGGCAAACGCCTGCCACCAAGCTGAATGCGCATTAGGACCAATTATAAATGTTGCAGCAATGATTGCTAAAAAAACAGCCAGAGGAAAAGCCGATCTTTTCTTTATGATATCTGTAATCATCCAACCCAACGTAAACAGGGTAATAACAGCTATCATTGCGGGCACAGCAGTAAATGGCAAACCGCAAACAGCAATCAAAAATCGACCAAGTCCCGGGCCCAAAATCATTAAGCCAATGCATGCAAAAAACCTGAGATGGAAAGCGGTTTTCTTTTTATAGTAAATACCCAAGCCATAGAGAATACTTATATAGAACATATCCGGAATGCCACTAAAACCCATCCTTGCAAGGGCTTCGGTTTCGCCTACTGTTTTTATATTTCTTAAATAGCCGGCACGTGCTACCAAAAAAAAGGAGAGCAACAATAATGGAAATATGAAATAGGAAGCTTTGCCAACAATTCTATGGAGTCGAAAGTTTTTTGTTCTTATAAAAATGGGCTGCGCAATCAACATTAAAACCCATGTGAGCATAATCACCCCATGAAAATGATGTGCCCATGTAAAGCCTTCAAAATTGGGGAATTTTACAAGGTAAGTTTTGTAGAACCCTGCAAAACTAATGAGGAGAATAAATACAAAAAAGTAGATGAGGCGGTTGGTAATACCGTTGTTCTTATTTGGATCTTGCTGAGAGAGCTGGGAAGAAATCATGCTGTTGTTATTGATATTTAGTGGTTGTGTTACACAAAATTCAGCGTGTTTATTTTTGTTTTAAAATTGAAAATGGTAAGCAGTCAGTTATTTGAGTCTGTAGCAGTATTTTAAGAGAGAAGCTTTTGTATGCAGCTGTTTTACCATTCCCTCAAAAAAAAGGTTGTTCACCAATTGTGTTAGGCAATGCTAGCGGCTTTGTTTAATTTTAAACACAAGTTTTTTATGCAGCGCTTATCGATATTCGTTTACTTTTTTCTTTTATGCAATGGGGTATGTTCTGCTCAGGCTACTCTTGTGCTAAACGGGCAGCCTAACTGGAAGCAATCGCTTGATATTGCCGACAACTGTTTTATTTATCAGGAAACCGGCGATACTGTCCTTTCATTTGACGAAGTGAAAAAGCAACTTTTTGTACCTTATAAAAATGAATGGCGGCAACAAAAATTTGGCAACAGGCCATTAATTGTTCAATGGAAAAAATTCACAGTAAGTAATATTTCTATAACAGACACAGTAAACCTTGGTATAGTTACCGTTCATTATTTTACGCGGTTGTACACCAATGATAAACTGATAGCAAAAAGTGGCGCTTACGAAGCCATGGGCATTCACCCGCCGGGGAGTACTTTAGCTTTTGACAGGGGCAGACTTCCTGTAGTAGTGCCACCACAAAGCACCATCACTTACTGGCTCCGCACAGAAGACAGGCAGAACCAATTGATTCCTCCTATTATAAAACTTGAAACCAAACTTACAGGTATGGCTGAAGAGGTACGAAGCACCTTTTCCGCACGGTATCTTTTCCTAATATTAGCAGGCATGACGGGCTGCTTTTTGTTCATCGGTATTTATGCAGCTTACAATTATTACCTATATCGTCATACTTCATTTCTCTGGTATATAAGTTATACGATTGCAGCATTTTTTTCAGGTCTGCATTGGATGGATATTCGTTTGGGCATGTTTATGTTTTCGCCACTTTTGCATGATATTATTTTTTCTGTATTCGTTTATTTGATCCCTATACTTTATAGTTTTTTTATAGGTAGTATGCTGCAGTTAAATCGCTATTTTAAGAAAGGCTGGTTGGTTATAAAGTTGCTAACGCTGGTATGTTTTGTACAAATGTTACTTCAGCTTTTAGAGGTAAGGTTTGGTTGGTTTCCTTTTAACCTCAATTACTATGGTATTATTTTAACACCGTTTGCTATTATATTTCTAAATATTTTTTTATTGCTTCTCACAGCAAAAAGTAAAGACCCTGTTAAATGGTTTTTGTTCACCGGAATCGTAAGCCTGATAGTGTTGTGGTGTATGCCTCTATTGTACCTGTATTCTCCCTCTTCAAAAATGAAAGAGGAATTATTTTTAGTTATCAACTTCCCCATTGTATATCTATTATTCGGATTAGTAATTGAGGCCTTGTGTTTTTCTTTCGCACTTACATACCGCAGCAAATTAATATTGCTCGAAAAAAATAAACTGCAGGAAAACTATAATCTGCAATTGGAAAACGCCCTGCAACAAAGAACAACAGAACTGGAAATAAAAAATAAAGTAGTAGAGGCTCAAAAAATAAAGCAGGTAGAAACTGCTTTTGAACAAAAAATTGCTGAGACAGAAATGACAGCATTAAGAGCACAGATGAATCCGCATTTCATATTCAATTGCTTAAATTCAATTAAGCTCTACACTTTGGAAAATGATTCGCAAACTGCATCTGAATACCTCACCATATTTTCTCAGCTAATAAGGCTTGTATTAGAAAATTCAAGATCAGAAAAAGTAACGCTGCAAAAGGAATTGGAAACGCTGAGGCTATATATTGAATTAGAAGCTATGCGTTTTAAAAACAAAGTAAAATACCACATTAACGTAAGCCCAGAAATAGACCAACAATACATTGATATTCCGCCATTGCTGTTGCAGCCTTATGTAGAAAATGCCATTTGGCATGGGTTGATGCATAAAAGAGAAGGTGGAAATATTTGTATAAATGTAACCTTACCCATGGAGCATTGTCTGCAAATTGCAGTTATTGATGATGGGGTTGGGCGGGAATTAGCAGCTGAATACAAAAGTAAATCTGCCACCAGACAAAAATCTTTTGGGCTTAAAATGACATCTGAGCGAATAGATATTATAAACCAGGTATACAAAATAAAAGCCGCGGTAAATATTATAGATTTAAAAGACGGAATGAACAATGCTATTGGAACAAAAGTTATTATAACAATACCTGTATAAATATGCTTAAAGCAATCATTATAGATGATGAGCCAGATAATGTAAAATTGCTTGCACTGCAATTAAAAATGTATTGCCCGCAGGTACAGGTATTGGCAGAATGTATAGAAAGTGAAGATGGATATTTGAAAATTAAAGAACTGCAGCCCGATCTTGTCTTTTTAGATATTGAAATGCCCGTGATGAATGGATTTCAATTATTGGAGAAGATTGGTAACATAGAGTTTAGTCTTGTATTTGTAACTGCGTACGACCAATTTGCTGTGAAGGCATTTCGTTTTAGCGCATTGGATTACCTGTTAAAACCCATTGATGGAAAGGATCTGAAAGCCGCGGTTGAAAAGGCCGAGAAACGTACCTGGCCTCAGGCGCAGCAACTAAGCCTGTTAAAGCAGCAGTTGCAACCGGGCGAGAAAGCACTGCCTGATAAAATTGCATTGCCTTATCAAAACGGTGTAACTTTTGCCGAAATTAAAAATGTAATCTATTGTGAATCTGACAATAATTATACCCGCATACATACGGTTGATGGCAGCAAATACATGGTGGCAAAGACCTTGGGTGATATACAGGAGGTTCTTGAAGAAAGAAATTTTTTGAGGGTGCATCGCCAATATTTAATTAACCTGAACCATATTAAAAAATACGTTCGTGGTGAAGGCAATTATGTAATTCTATCCAACAACCAAAGTATACCGGTTGCCCGAAATCAAAAAGAAAAACTGATTGAAAGATTTGGCTGGCTTTAATTTAATCAGGCATCGTTTCACCGAATGATAAGTTTTTAAAAATTAGTCTAAAGTATACCTACATTTTTTCGTACACTTTTCTTCCTTCCCTAACTATTATTTCAATTACTTCATGAATGTCTTTTATTGAAGTTCTAAAATTTACAATGCAGGCTCTTAAAAAATACTTGTCTTGAATAACAGCGTTGGATAAAAACACTTCCCCCTGCTGTTGTAAGTTATTTAGTAATTGTTCGTTCAGTTTATTTAAATGATTGTCATCCATTTTTTCGGCAACGCCATCCTGCACAGGAATATAGCGTAATGTGGTGATGCTTAAATTTTGTGCCAATGCTTCCAGCTCGGGATGCTTTTGTGCTTCGCTGAACAACAGTTCGGCCAGTTCAATGTCATCATTGATCATTTTTATATATCCATTCTTTCCTGCCTGCTGCAAGGCCATCCACACTTTTAATGCTCTAAAACCACGAGAATTTTGAAAGCCATATTCATAATAATTTAAAGCGGGTTCGTCAGTGCCATTATCGAAATTGTAATACGCTGCATGGGTGCTGTAAGTATCAATTAGGTGTTGCCGATTCTTTACTAAAATGCAACCTGCTTCAAGTGGCGCATACAACCATTTGTGTGGATCCAGTGCAATAGAGTCAGCATCTTGAATGCCATTAAACATTGCTTTGTATTTTGGAATAGCGGCGGCGGGCACTCCATAAGCGCCATCGATATGAAACCATAAATCATGTGCTTTGCAAATTGCTGCTATGTCAGCAAGATTATCAACGACTCCCGTGCTAACATCTCCCGCATTTCCAATTACCAAAAATGGCTTTTTACGATGAAGTATGTCATCTTTTATGGTGTGCAATAAAATTGCGGTGTTCATTTTATTGTCAGCCAAGGTAGGTATCCAACGAATTGCTTTTGTACCATGACCAAATAACACTGCGGCTTTCTCCAGCCATGTATGTGTTGCTTTTGAACAGTAAAAAACCATTTCCGCGGACCCGCTCGCCAACCCATCTTCTTTTAATCCTTTTGAACCTTTTGCTGTTCGGGCGGCGAGAAAACCGGTAAAGTTTGCCATGTTGCCGCCGCTTACCAATAAGCCACCATAAGTTGGATCAATGCCGATTAATTCAGCCAGCCATTTTACAGTTTGCTGTTCAATACCCGTTGCCATAGGGCTTAAAATATTTGCACCCACATTCGGATTTACTGCAGCAGCTAATAAATCTGCCAATGCACCGATCTGCGTTGGCGAAGAAGTGATGTAGCCAAAGAATTTTGGATGCCCGTTGAGCAATGAATGGTTTAATAATAAATCTGAAGCTTTGGCAAATAATTCAGCGGCTGCAGTACCATTTTCGGGCATTGCAACATCTCCTAAAATAGTTTGTATTTGGTTGGGCGTTTCTCCTGTTGTTACAAGTCGGTCACTGATGCCATTATAAAAATCTGCCAATGTATCTATTAAACGATAACCAATTTCTTTAAAATCTTCTTTGCTGATATTTATAGGTGAAAGACGTTGCGTGTGATTGTCCATGGCCTTTAATTTTAGAATGTAAGTGAAATTGCTTTAAACAAATTTTCAAACGGGCAGCATTGCAGAACTTGCGGAACTGTTATAAAATTACAATCGCTGTTGAGGTTTTCCTAAAAAATATATTAATAGAAAAACAAAGCGAATGTTATGGGCTTGTTATACCGTTTTTATATACCGCTGTTGTTTGGCTAATCATGACTTTTCTTTCCGTTGAGTTAAGGCGAAGCCGTCTCTACGGATAGAAAATAGAAAAGAGACTTTGTCTCGAGACTATAAAATAATATATTTGGCCATGAGTACTGCAGGCTATCAGATTCGTGACCAATTTGCCATACATTTTCTTACGTTCGCCACCGTGCAATGGGTTGATATTTTTACAAGATCAAATTATGCAGATATTATAATCGACAGTCTTAAATTTTGCAAGGAGAAAAAGGGATTAGCAATACATGCATGGTGCATTATGCCCAATCATTTACATCTCATTGTTTCTGCCAAAGGCTCAACAGGTTTATCCGATATTTTGCGGGATTTTAAAAAGTTTACGTCAGCAGAAATCATAAGAGCAATTGAAACTAATTTCAAAGAAAGCCGCAAGGGTTGGATGCTTTGGATATTCAGCAAGGCAGGTGAAAACAATACCCGAAATACAAATTATCAATTTTGGCAACAGGATAACCATCCAATTGAATGCAGCACGCCGGAAATATTTGATTCTAAAATAAATTACTTGCATGAAAATCCTGTTCGTTCGGGGCTTGTGTGGAATATAGAGGATTACAGGTATAGCAGTGCCGTTGATTATTATACAACAAGGAAAGGGCTGATTATAATTGATAGGTAGGATGAGTTAAAAACTCATTCTTATTAACTATCCTTAGAGACGCTTCGCTTAACTCTAAGGATAGTTTGGTTTCAAACGGGCAGCATTGCAGAACTTGCGGAACTGTTATAAAATTACAATCGCTGTTGAGGTTTTCCTAAAAAATATATTAATAGAAAAGCAAAGCGAATGTTATGGGCTTGTTATACCGTTTTTATATACCGCTGTTGTTTGGCTAATCATGACTTTGCAAGAGGAAGAAATTTTTCTTTTTAAAAGACAAAATGGTATTTCGAAGAGAGGCTTTTCCTTGAGTTATTTTTTGGCTATTGCTATTCTCATTTTATCTGTTTATTAATAAACAATTTTATTCTAAAGAGAGTTGAGAAAAATAAAAGGGATTTTAAATCCTTAAAATCTACCCTTTACAGGGTATAGGAACATACAAAGCAGTTACTTATATTTGAAAAAAACTTATTATGAAAAAATTACTGACTATTTCGTTGGCAACATTATTATTTGCCTCATGCAAAACTGAAGAAAAGAAAGAAACTACAGTAGCGTTTAATTTAGATGCTGCCAAAACTGCTATTGCAGAAAGCAACAAAACTTATGGAGAGGGTTTAGCAAAGGGCGATTCTTCCATATTTATTGCCAACTATACTAAGGATGGTTGCATCATGCCTGCCAATGCGCCGAAATTATGTGGAAGCCAGGCTATTGGTATGTTTTTTAAAGGGGCACAAAGTATGGGGGTACAAAATATTAGCTTAACTACAGAGGAAGTAATGGGCGGGCCGGAAGTAGTTGTAGAAACCGGTATATATGAATTATTAGGTGCTGCAAATAAAAGTTTAGATAAGGGAAAATATGTAGTTGTTTGGAAAATGGAAGATGGCAAGTGGAAAATGCACAGAGATATTTTTACTACAAACGCAGCGCCGGCTGTTGCAAAGTAATTTTTAAAAAGAGGTTAGTGAAAATAAAATTTCCTAGCCTCTTTTAATTTTACAGATACTTTGTAAAAGAAAAATTGCAGATCATTGCTCACAAGGTTTTGTTGTTCCCTAACATATTTTAAGAGTGTGTTGTAACAAAGTGGAATTTCTATTTCAAACAAGCACTTACAACTTAATAAACTTTTATCTTATCCTGCATGATAGCTTTTAGCAGCAGCACTAAATTATTAATATCTCTAAAGTCCATCATCTCAACCGGTGAATGAGAATAACGTCCCGGCCATGATAATGGAACTGATGGAATATCATATTTCAGAAAAGCCTGTCCATCCGTTCCACCTGCTGTCATTCCATATTGCATTTTGATATTATTTTTGAGTGCTAATGACTGCACATAATTTAAATTTTCTCTGCTTACGAAATTGATACTTTCTAATACCCTTATTACCGCACCATTTCCAAGCGGACAATTTGCAAATATTTTTGGATCAACCGGATCATCTGATGAAACATAAGTGTCAATGGGATAAACGAAATCAATATTTTGTAAATCTTTTGCTGCAAATGTGGAGCCGGTCAATCCTGTTTCTTCTTCCACTGACCATACAAACGAAACAGTAAAAGACAACTCTTGCGGATTAATATTTTTTAATGCTAAAAGAAGACTTGCGCACCCTGCTCTATCATCAAACCCTCTTGCTGTTGCTTTGTTTTCGCTCAGGCGAATCAGCTTTTTGGGCATTGTCACCGTTGTTGTATTTTCTAAAACTCCCGCATTTATGGCTTGCTGTTTTGATGTGAAGCCTGCAAAAACAATTGGTGCATAAGAACCATTGCTGCGAGCAGTTGCAGTCATATAGTTAGTTCGTGGTTCAAATAAACCAGTGACCTCATTATTCTTTGTATGAACAATGGCTGAATGTCCCTCCCAAACTGAATTAAAAAAACCTCCCCGTTGTTTTAATATTAGCTTTCCATCGTCACGAATTGTATCAACTACATAACCCACTTCATCCATATGGGCTACAAATGCAATATGCTGTTTGCCTTTGCCAAATGTTAAAATGATATTTCCTTTTGCATCGATAACAGGCTTCGCCCAAGCAGGCAACTGAGTTAAAATAAATTTTCTTACGGCACCTTCATCACCACTCACGCCGTACAGTGATACTAGTTTTTCTATTACACTATTCTCCTTTTGAAAAGTGTGAAAAACTGTATTGGTATTTTTATTCTGTGAAGAACTAGTTGGTACTAAAAAAGAATTTTCATCCCACTTTTTATCTTCTACAGCATGCAACCATGTTTGAATAAGCTGTTCAACATCGTACAGCTTTACCATTTCAACCGGTGTGAATGAATAATAGGAAGGCAAACCGATTTCATAAACTTTTGCAGTATCCCAATCAGGGGTTAAAGTTGCTGAATACCTAAATGGAATAACAGGATTGAGCACAGATTGATTAATTGAATTAATGGGCAGTTTTTTATCAACTAATACCGTTGAATTTTCTTTTATTTCACTCGTCAAAAAACGGTTAAACCGCACAACCTCGTCAAACGGACCATATTTATTTACTACATCTTCAATACCTTTTCCATTAAGTAACTCAAGCGTAGTAAAAGCGATAACTACTGTGCCGCTAAACTTTTTTTGCATGAGCGTATTGGCAACCGTTGCGAGCGCAACAACGCCAGCCTTTGCTTTGGCCGATGATGCAGCCATAAATTCTCCATCAATAATCTGCGGCTTTTTATTTGCTGTAACAGGGTCTAATAAACGAATCCCTTTTTCTGATACTTCCTTTGCAGAGCTAAGTCCTACGTCAATAAAGCTTTCTTGCCATTGGTAAACAAGTCTGCTGTTTTCAGGCGTCAATCTTAATCCTTCATAATGAGATGATGGTACAATTACTACACCAAACACAGGGCCTTTTTCTGTATTGATTTTAATTTCATTACCCTCCAAAAACTGATGAAACATATTTCCCCGCTGCCCATATCCAACAGGGGTTATCCGCAAATATCCATTGTCCATTATGGCACTTACCACATAGCCCGGTTCATCCAGCGAAGCTGCAAAAAGTCGTTTTGGATATCCATTACCAATTACTAAAACAATGTTACCGAGCTTATCTTTTTTAAAAGTCCCTTCTTTAAATAATGATTGTACAAATTGGGCCCCTTCCGCTTCTCTGCCCGTAACGGCACTTGTGTTACTAAAAGATTGTAAAAGAGAAAGAATGTTTTTATCATTATTCTGAGCTTTTAAATTCATTGATAAAAGCACAAGAAAAAAGAGACTAATAAATTTTTGCATAGCTATGTTTTAATTATTTGTAGAAAGCACATTCAATCACAATTAGAATTATTAATTCAACGACACTATCAAATCACTTATTTATTATACTCATTATTTTTCCTATCCATATCTGGCAAAACTTTTTCAGGATCGAGTAATACTTGCGACAACTTACTAGTGGAAGCATATTTAAAAGTCCAGGTACCGTTACGCATCCAAACATCTACCGGCAACTGAATTGTTTCCTGCTGCCCATTGCTTTGTGTAATTTTTACAATGGCAGGCAATACCATTTTCTCTTTGTTTGTGATAGTGATCAATGCACCTTTTGTGGGGTCGTTGTCAACATAACTTACTTCTGTTATGGCTTGGTCTAATTTCCAGGTGGTGAAAAACCATTCTTTCCAAAACCAGTTTAAATCTTCGCCAGTTGCATTGTTTATCGCATGAAAAAAGTCGTACGGTGTTGGGTGTTTAAATGCCCATGCTTCGGTGTATTTGCGGAAGGCATAATCAAATCTTTCTTTACCAACAACAACAGTACGAAGCAGGTTAAGACCATAAGCCGTTTTGGTATAGAACTGATAATGTTGCTCTTCATCCATTGCATCTGACACAGTCATTAACGGATCTTTAAAACGCATGAATTGTTCGTAATCTTTTTTAGCAAAAAAATCGTCTTTTAAGAACGCCGGATCCGTCCGATATTCTCCGTTGTTAAAAACATCATTTGCTATATAATTAATGTACACATTAAAACCTTCATCTTGCCACATATATCTTCTTTCGTTAGAGCCTACAATCATCGGGTACCAATTGTGCCCAATTTCATGAGCGGTTAAGAACCATAACTTGGCACCGGAATCTTTATAACTATTAAAAATTAACCCTGGGTATTCCATGCCTGCAGTAAGACCTGCATTGTTGATGGCAACATTCCAAGGATATTCGAAAAAGTTTTTTGAATAAATTTCTATTGCTGCTTTTAAATATTCTGTTGACCTAGACCAGGCTGCATCGCCCATACTTTCTTTTGGATAGCATGACATGGCCAATGCTTTGCGCCCCGATGGCAAGTTAATTCTTGCAGCATCCCATATCATTCCGTTGCCTGCAGCCCACGCCACATCTCTGGTATTTTTCATTTTATAATGCCAGGTAAGGTTGCCATTTAACTTAGGTCTTGAACTGGCTTTGCCAGCTTCGTCTGCACCGATGATCGTGACTGTCTTATCACTCGTTGCCGCAAATGCCAGTCTTTTTGCTTCTGCTGCTGTTAATACTTCTGTTGCGTTTTGCAGATCGCCCGAGCCGTAGATGACCATTTCTGAAGGTGCTGTTATAAAATATTCGTAATCGCCATACTCGCAATAAAATTCCCCCAGCCCCATGTACGGCAAGGTATTCCAACCCTCAACATCGTCATACACACACATACGTGGATACCATTGACCGATTTGATACACGACACCATCGTTGGTGTACTGCCTACCAAAACGACCGGCACCATCTAAAGGAATATTAAAACTGAAATTAATTTTGATGGCTATTTGTGAACCTTTTGGAAGCATGGCTTTATCTAACCGAACTTGCATTCTTGTATCGGAAATAATCGGTTGGATTGGATATGTTTTACCCGCCTGAGTAACTGTTACATTTCCTATTTGATAACCGCCATTTGTTTTACTGATGGAGGCAAAATAGTTTCCCGGATATTTTGTAGCAGCTACAGATCTTGACGATGATTTAAAAATATTTTGATCTAACTGCAGCCATACATAATCTAATTTATCTGGACTATTATTAGTGTATGTAATCGTTACATCGCCAGTTACGGAAGTGTCTTTTTCATTAAAGTTTGCATGTATGAGGTAGCTTGCATTGTTCTGCCAATAAGCTTGCCCGGGTACTCCTTTAGCAGAACGTAACTCACTACCCGCAGGCAATTGAAAATTTTGCGCAAACAATTCATGAGGGTTGTAAACGGCATCTGTTTGTGCATGTAATGAACTTATGCAAACAGATAGCAACGATAAGAATAATAATTTTTTCATGCTTGGTGTATTTAGGTTGATGTATGCTTACTTCTATTTATAAAATTATCTAAAACCGGCTATCTTAAGATGGCAACATGGAAATAAAATTTTGAGAATAGTCTTTAATCAATTGCCTGACATTGCGAAACGCTTGTTTTATTTCTTCATTCGTTCCGGTAACTTTTGCGGGATCAGGAAAGTTATGATGAAACATTTTTGCATTGGTTGGAAAAAAGGGGCAGCGTTCTTTAGCATTATCGCAAACAGTAATTACATAATCAAAATCTATGTCTCTGTATTCTTCTATATTATTTGAAGTATGTTTTGAAATATCAATACCATCCTCTTTCATTGTTTCAATGGCTTTAGGATTTACGCCATGAGTTTCAACACCCGCACTATAAATCTCTGCTTTATTACCTGCGAAATATCTGAGATAGCCTTCTGCAATTTGACTGCGACAACTATTGCCCGTACACACTACTAAAACTTTTTTCATTTTTCAAATTTAATAACGTTTATGAATATCCAAAGCAGGTTGATGATTGTAAACCTTGTGTCAAAGCCATAGGCAACATTTAGCGCAACAATACCAATGAGAATTAAAAAAAATTTTCTATGCTGCCTGCTGTATGATAAAATTTTTTGTTTCATATTTAGTTGTGCTTCGTGTTAGCAAATGTTTATTTCTTGTCGCTTAGGTATTCGTCTGTAAAATGTTGTTTATGTTGGGGCTTTGAAAATTTGGCTAGGTTGTAGGCTTTCGAGTCTCCCTTCGGAATTGAAAGTGAATTCCAATTTTGGTTGCAAGCCATTTTTCCTATAAAGACAATTTGTCCAATGTGGTAAGGATAGTGTGCAAGTTGCCTGTTAATTGCTTCTACAATTGTATGACCTTGATTGCGAATAAAAATTTCTTTTGTCAAGTCGGTTTCTGTGAGAGAATTTATTGCTTGTAATAAACATTGCCATCCTTCATTCCATTTATTCAGAAGTGCATTTCGATCTTCGATGTCATTGTCAAATTCTTCGTCTCGTCTTCTCCATTCTTTTTCACCATCAGTGATTAAAAAATCTGTCCAACGAGAAAGCATATTTCCACAAAGATGTTTTACAATTGATGCAATGCTGTTGCTTTCTTGATTGTATTGCCAAAATAGCTGTTCGTCCGAAAGTTGCGTAAAAGTCTTTTCTCCAAGCATTTTGTAATACTCAAACTGTTTTTTTGCGTTGTCTAAAAAATCGTTCATAACTATAAAGTGTTTGTGAAAAACATCTGCTAACAACTGTTTTGCTTCAACATTCTGTCATTGTGGTAGCTCACCAAAAGCTGCTGAGTCTTTGATTCTTTGTTTGTCTTAAATATTTTGTAACATTCATCAGTTTTAGCAACAGCCCCCCCCGGGTGTACAGCAACTTGCTCCCACAGGCTGCAATTCGGTTAATTGTAATTTTTGTTTGGGTTGAGGAATACCGCAGCTTTCTTCAGCTAAACAGGCGGTTTGTTTTGGTACGAGTTGAAAAGATTTTCCGTCGTACTCCAAACCATATTTTCCAATGGTGTCTGACTGGTATTCAACTTCAATTTCTAAATCTTCTATGCCCAACTTCTTTTCAGCAAGTAAAATGATGTTTAATAACTTCTGTGGCTTTAAACGATGTTCAACATCATCGGCATTCCATAGTTGAAAGTTTATGATATTTTCTAACCGCTCTACACCACCGCAGTCAATAAAATGTTTGGTAACAAGACCAACTTCTGTAACGTGAAAATGTTCAGGAACATAGTTGCCTGCTGGTAGTTGAAAGTTTACTTCTTCTGCTATGCTAAGAAGTTTTTTTATTTCTGAAAGTTTCATTTTATAATTGATTTTATAATTAACAACAATTGCTTTTCTTTTTCTCTATTTTGTTTGAAATTCTGTCGAAAAATACACGCAATCTTGCAAAGGCTTTTTCGTCGATGCAATAGCAAATTGAATTCCCTTCAATTTCACCCTTAATGAGTCCTGCATTTTTTAATTCTTTTAAATGCTGCGAAACCGTTGGCTGCGCCAGTGGCAATTCTTTAACTATGTCGCCACAAATGCAGGTATTTACACTTAGCAAATAGTCAATGATTGCTACTCTTGCGGGGTGGCCAATTGCTTTGGCAAGCAATGCCATTTCGTTTTGTTTGTCGGTAAAATGATCTGTCTTGGTTGCTCCCATACACTAATTTAATATTGCAATATTACGATAAAGGTTTGAAAAAGTCGGAGATGATATAAACAAGTAGGGATTATTTTATTCCACCCATTGCAAAAAGTTGAGACGGCAATTAAGAAGAGGTAAATAAATGAACGAAACGTCCTGCAAAAGCTAAAATACTCACCATTCCTGAATAACAATTCCAACCTAGTTATCCTTTAATGCAAACTCTTTTGCACCCCAAGGGCGAACAGTAATTTCTTTTAAATTAGGATGAAGGAATTGAGGATGAGAAGCAGCAACACTCAAATAAACTTCTTCAATATTTTTAGTGACGAGTCTAAATTCAGGAAAATGTTCTTTTGCCAGTTCTGTATTTTCAAAAAGATTTATCCGCAAGCCATCTTTTTCCAACACACAAAATGGGTTGGCAGATTCTATTTCGTTGTGAGTTATATTAAAACCCAAACAGTCAACAAACAGCTTGCTACCATCAGCAATATCAATATAAAAAATATTGGGCACTAATTTTTCAAAATGCATTTGATGTCTCTTTAAATTTATTGTCTTTGACAAAATAATTCTGGTTGCAACAAGTACCGGATGAACTTATAAAATCATTAGCAACCTAATTTTTAGTACTCAATATTTAAATACAGCAATCATTAGACACACAGAAAATTGAAGAGTTATGTCGTTGATAATCCTTGCTTCTAATGTAAACTAACGACCCGTTTAATTTTCCATTCTTTGTTTTTGTTTTCCCATACAATCAAAAACCGACCAACTTTTGAAATAGTGCCCACGGGCTCTTGATTGTTGTGAAATTTGTGTAACCCAATTTCAATGGCACCAAAGTCTTTTATCGGATACACTTCTATACTTCCTTTTACAAGTTCTCTTGTTACTTTGCCACAAATATTTTTCTGCGTAGCGTCAATAATATCTTGCTTTGAAGTCATTAATCCTCCTTTATCATGATAAAATTCTATATTTTCTGAAAAGAAAGACCCATACTTTTCAAGATTTAAATTACACGTATTGTAAGCACCAAAAAATATACTGTCTAGTTTAACGATGGTATCGTACAGCGGTTGATCATCTGGCCTGTAATTCTTTGTTAAGCTGTAGGTTGTGCTTTTTGATGCATTACAGCCAAGCAAAAAAGTTACCAGTAATACAAGTGGTAAAATAATATTTTTTAAATAGTTCATAGAATGGTTTATTCTTTTGGAGATTAAAATTATTAAGATTTATAAAATGATGCTGCAAAAGGCAATTTTCCATTTAGTATATATTACCATTAAAAAGTTGAAATTATACAAGCTTTAAACATTTATACAAATGTGCCAACACCAGTTTACCCATATGTGTAATTTTTAAAAAGGCATTGTCTTTATGATAGTCTGCAAGCTGCTTTGCCAGTGTTGTTGTTTTATCAAGAGGTGCAACTTCATCTGGCAATGATGCTTCAAATAATTCTTTAAGCCGTGCTCTTCCAAGTTTTTCTCTGTGGCCAATAAGGCTTCGTTCTTCCTGCTGGTATTGGCGCATACTCTCTTCGGTAATATGTTCCAGCCCCAAAAAAACCAACGCATTGTTTTCTTTAAAATAATGTGGCAGGTAAAGGTTCAGCCTTCCTTCGTATGATTGCTGATCAAAATCTATTGCCCGTATACGGTATTGATTGCCCTCAATATCCGGCGTAATATCTACCACAAAATTATACGAGCGCATATCGCCAAGCAATCGCACAAAGCACCGCTCATTAAACTTTACAAACTCTTTGCAAATTCTTATCTGGTTAAATTTATTTTCATTTTGCAATGTTTGTAAAAATAAATCTCCAGGCAAACCTGCGATGTGTTCTTCAATTAAAGTGTTGCCATCGGTTAAATAATTAATGCGGTTTGGCGATAGAATATGCTCAAGCTCCAGCCCGTAAACCCTACTGGCATCAGCAACTTTTACATAAAAGTGATCGTAGTTGTCATTTAGGCGATTAATAATTCTTACCCTAAAAGGTTTCGAGTTTCCAAATGTACAGTAGTCAATTCTTGATACAGATAAATGCTGCATTACTTCTAAATGCCCCGAAGCATTCATGAGTGCATAAATAAATTTTAGCCCGGGGTGCAACTCTTTCATCTCTGATTCATCATACACTACCGTTTGCCAAAGCGTGTCTTTACCATTTTTATCAAACAATGGCGATGAGTAAGTAAACCGCATCATATCAGCATACTGAATAGGCAACTTTACTTCTCTATCATATTTTATAAGGTAGTTTTTTAGCCGATTTTTTATGGGGTAAAAAATCTTTTTCTTTGACGGCGCATTGTTTCTGTTAGCAATATCAGGCATAGCCAAATTTACTAATTAATGAGGAAGAAAAATTTTTGAGGATACCTGCCAATTTAAAAATATTATTCAACTATAATATTTGTAAGAGAAAAATTTAAACAAGGCTTGGCTGAGTTGTATTCCTGAGAACAGTACATTGGATAATGCTTCGTACAATAAGTATTGATATGAAATCGGCTAAAATTATCATGACGAAGTGTAAAGTTATTTTAAAAGTTACATCTACTAATAGCTGCTTAGGCTACCAAAAATCATTTTAATAAATAACAAAAGAGTACAACCTTGTAAAGTAATCTTAATTCCTTCACTTATCTATTTCAAAGAAATAAATACCAAAATTTATAATTTCCATTCTGGTCTTTCAAAGTGGCAAGTATAGCCATAAGGATGTTTTTGCAGATAGTTTTGATGTTCTTCTTCTGCACTCCAAAAATCGCCAGCGGGCACAATCTCTGTCACAACTTTATTGGGCCATTTACCAGATGCATTCATTTCACTAATAAGTTCTGTTGCGGTTTGTTGCTGGGCTTCGTCCAAATAAAAAATGGCAGAGCGATAAGACATGCCTACATCATTCCCCTGCCTGTTTTTTGTTGATGGATCGTGTATCTGAAAAAAATATTCCAGCAGCTTTCGGTAAGACATCGTTGCTGGTTCAAATTCTATTTCAATTCCTTCCGCATGCGTACCGTGGTTTCTGTAAGTTGCATTTGGCACATCACCACCGGTATATCCTACTTTTGTCGAAATTACTCCAGGTTGATTCCTAAACAGTTCTTCCACCCCCCAAAAACAACCTCCGGCAAGAATAGCTTTTTCCGTATCCATATAATATTTTTTAAAAATTTGCTGTAAAAATAGCTCTTAACTTAATCATGCAATTGACGAGCCAAGGTATTTTTAAAATGCTAGCATTAGCTTTCCCCCGCAAAAACGCCGATTATTTCTTTTTAATAGTTGTATCAAAAAACTCCAATTCTTTTTTACTTACCCACTTAATAAACTTAGCAATGTCATCATGCTCCTTGAGCCGGTCTATTGTGTGGTAATAAGTCTTCAGTTCAGTTTCGCTAAAAACGGCATGTACTTTTGCCTGGCAAATTTTATGCATGGGGATAGTTGGTGAATCCCTCCCACCTTTACTCGGTGGAATTAAATGATGCCGCACGATTGGTTCAGCCAGTTCACGGTTACAAAGAGGGCATTTATCGGTATCGGACATTGTTACTTTTGGTTTGGTGGTAAATATATTCAATTTCGCTGTTTGTGTGTTTCTAATTCGTTCTCTTTACCTAACCTTTTTTTAAGCTTCACACTCATCAACGTAAAGTAGAATTATTTTTTTGCGTCTGTCTTTAAAATCAAAATTAGTTTAGCTGTTGTAGCGTAGAGATGAGCGAACGCTTAGCAACGACACGAACCAATAAACACGCAGCTTGTAATTACACAAATTATAAAAGCCGTAACGCCAATACGCTCATAATTGCTGATAATGCAGTGTTGCACTTTAATCATTAATTTAGCCACACAAACTGAAACAGCTAAATAGCCAATGACCCTTTACCAGAAATTAGAACAAGCACAAACAGAAGAAGACGTAAAAGATGCTTACATAAAAGCACTTGGGCTAAAAGGCTACAGCAAAAACCTGATAGATATACAGACAAAAGAAATTTGGTTTGAAGCAAAGGACGGTTACAAAAACAGCACGTACCAAATGTTTACGCAGCTCATGCATTATGTGCAGCAGGCATTAAACAAAGGCGAAGATGTGCCGCCGTTTTTATGTGTCATAGATACCAAGAAGGCAGCCATTATGAAGAGCAGTGATGTACTGCCGTTTTTAGAAAAGAAAACAATTAAATGGGGCAAGAGTGCCAGCAGTTATACGCAAGATGCGCTCGATGCCATCAGCGCACATATAGGAACCCACTTTGTAAGTTTTAAAATAGAAACCCATGAAGATGAATTTATAAGCACCATAAAAGCTGCTATAAAAAGTGGCGACATTATTCGTACACAAATAACACCCGATAACCTTAAACAGGTTTTTGATAAATGGGTTGTGATGGTGGGTAAAGAAATAAAAGGCGTATCGCCGGATGATTATGCACTGTTGTTTTTTGCAGATATTATGCATGATGGCACTACCAGCACACACGATAACCTTACCGCAAGTTTGATGCACAAAAATGCAGCACCGGTATTTAGCCTTGCGGGCAAAATTTATGAGCTGGGCAACAAAGAAGGCTACCGACAGTTTTGGGCCATTTACCACAAGCCACCAAAGCAGGAATACCGAAATTATTTGCTGGAACGTAGAGATAGTTTGATACCAATAGACGAACGCAGTTTTAAAGGTGCATATTACACACCGCTTGCAGTTGTGGACAAAGCCTACGATAAACTAACCGAAACCCTGGGGCACAATTGGCAAAAAGAATACATTGTTTGGGATATGTGCTGCGGTGTGGGCAACCTGGAAGTAAAGCACAGCAACCCACGCAACATATACATGAGCACGCTCGATGCAGCAGATGTAGATGTAATGAAAGCCACCAAAACCTGCGTGGCTGCTACAAGGTTTCAGTACGATTATTTAAATGATGATATTACCGATGATGGTAAAATAGATTATACCCTTACCAATAAAATACCCGAAGGTTTGCGCAAAGCAATTGCTGATGGGAAGAAAATATTGGTGTTGATTAATCCGCCGTATGCGGAGGCAACGAATGCTGATAATACTGGAGTTGGTGAAGAAAATCCTGAAAATAAAACTGGTGTTGCTAGAACTAAATTTGCTGCCACGGCAATGTCTATATATGGTAAAGCAAGCAACGAACTTTACACCCAATTTTTAGCTCGTATTGCACAAGAAATACCAAATGCGAACATTGCAATTTTTAGCACCTTAAAATATGTTATGTCTCCGACCTTGGAAGTTTTCCGCAGTAATTGGAGTGGAAAGTATTTAGGAGGTTTTGTTGTTCCTAGTAAATCATTTGATGGATTAAAAGGTAATTTCCCAATTAGTTTTTTAATTTGGAAAACAAATCAAGCATCAATTAAAAAAGAACAATTTGACGGAATACAGGTAGATATTTTAGATAGAAATGCAAATGCTATTGGAGATAAATTTTTTTATAACAATGCAAACTCAGATATGCTTACCAATTGGATTGTTAGGCCCAAAACAAATAAAACAGAAGTTATTCCTTTAAAAAACTCAATTGTTCCCGCTACAGCAACTAAAGATTTAAGAGGAACTAAATGGTCTGATAATGCAATCGGTTACATGCTTAGTGGTGGAAATGATTTACAACACTCGGGAATTCAAACTGTAATATTTTCTTCTGGTTATGGAAGTGCAAGAGGTTATTTTATAAACGAAATAAACTTATGGCAAATAGCAATTGTTTTTTCTGTAAGAAGATTAGTAAAACCCACTTGGCTTAATGATCGAGATCAATTTTTACAACCGACAAAACCATTAACGGAAGAGTTTAAAAGCGATTGTTTAATATGGATGTTGTTTAACGGCAGCAACCTCACCGCAAGTGCAAACGATTTAGAATGGAACGGCAAAAAGTGGAGCATCGTAAATTATTTTATACCTTTTACCGAAGCAGAGGTAAATGCACCCGAGCGTTTTGAGAGTGATTTTATGGTAAACTATTTAGTGACGAATTACGAATTTGGAATTACGAATAAAGCAGCGGCTGTTATGAAAGAAGGTAAATTATTATGGCAGGCATATTTTGCACACACCGATGTACACACCGTAAGAGACGAACTAAAACTAAACCGTGCCGATGTTGGCTGGTACCAAATACGCAAAGCCCTCCAAGCCCGCAATGCCAGCGGCGATTTTGTACCGGTATCTTTCAAACCTTTTGAAGAAGCCTACAAAGCACTAACGGAAAAATTACAGCCAATGGTGTATGACCTGGGTTTTTTGTGGGTGTAAACCTATAAGGTTTTTTAAACCCTATAGGTTTGGGGAATCAATTTGTTTTTTGTTTCGAATTCTATGATTAATCCAAATATTTTTTGGCTTTTTTTT
>JBBREY010000039.1:0-24920 GCA_038225275.1 Chitinophagales bacterium
CAAAAAAAGCGTAAAAGTTGCACCAACCTCGGGTTGGCCTTGGGCTATAATAAAACCATTGTGATTTGTAGCAATTTTTTTAACAATAGCCAGACCAATACCTGTTCCTGAAAATTCAGCCTTACCATGTAACCGCTGGAAAAGTTCAAATATTTTGGAGGAGTATTGATTTTCAAAACCGATACCATTATCTGCAATTTTTATAACATGGTATGACAGGAGTTTATTTGCTGATGGGTGCGCTATGTTATTGCCATCTGCATGCTCAGCTGTTATTTTTACATGAGGCGTGATGTTGAGTGGGGTGTACTTAATGGCATTTTCAATTAGGTTTGTAAAAAGCTGTACTAGTTGAATGTGCAAACCGTTAATGGTTGGAAGTCCTTCAAATTCTACCATTGCTTGCCTGTCATTAATATTTAAAGCAAGGTCATTCTTTGATTCTTCAACAATAACATTTAAATCGCAGGGAACCCTATCCAACTCTGTAGTATCGAAACGGGAAAACTGAAGCAGCGAAACAATAAGATTTTGCATGCGCTCACTTGCTGCAATAATTCGATCAAAATAATGCTGTGTATCTGTTGAAAATTTTTCCGATTCTTTTAAGAGCTTGCTGAATATTTGTATTTTTCGCAAGGGTTCCTGCAGATCGTGGCTGGCTATATAGGTGAATGATTTTAATTCGGCATTCGTATTTTCAAGCTCCACGTTTTTTTCAGCAAGCGTTTCATTCACCTCCTCTAACTGAGTTGATTTAAAACCTAATTCTGCCGTGCGCTCCTGTACTTTATTTTCTAACTCTTCTGCAAACATTTTTTGCTGTGTAATGTCAATGCTGATACCCGTGAGCGTTTGGGCTACGCCGAACTCATCATATTGATATTGCCCTGTTGATTTAATCCATACAACTGCGCCATCATTGGCACGGGCAATGCGGTAGTCAACATCATAAATGCTCTTATTAACTTTTGACTCTTCAATTTTTTCAAAAGCCAATTCTATGTCGTCCGGCAAAATAGCTTTGTACCAATCTTCATAAGTCAAGTCATCATAATTTTCTTTATAGCCCCACATGGCTTTGTGGGTATTTGACCATGCTAGTTTTGATGAAGCTACATCTAAAGACCAAACACCAATTTTAGCAGAGTCAGTAGCCAATTTAAGATAGCTGACTAATTTTTTCTGTTCAGTTTCATTGTCTTCAATTTGTTTTTTTGCCTTCACATAATCAGTTACTTCTGTGCCAATAATTGTTACGCCGGAAATAGTGTTATCTGTTTCGGTGTATGGCTGAATAACTACACTAAAAAAACGCTCCTCAGGTTTTCCATCATTCATTAAGATAGCCCTGTTCTCATTAAAAGTATACGGTATCCCTGTTTTAAAAACATCGTTTAGTTGCTTTAGAAAAGCCTGACTGGATAGTTCAGGCATCACCTCAAGTAGGGGTTTACCAACTATTTCCTGCCCCTTCCCCCAAATTTTAAGCAGCGGTTCATTTACGAGTGTAACAACCATGTCTGCCCCTTTTAAAATACCAATTGACATAATGGACTGCGAAAGAATATTACTAACACGCTTCTCGCTTTCTTCAATTTGCCTGCGGGCATTTACAGCTTCTGTAATTTCTGTTCCTATTGATATAATGCCGTAAATATTGTTATCCACATCACGCAAGGGCTGATAGACTGAATTAAAATATGCAAGACTTGGTTTGCCAGGACGTTTAAGTTGAATGGGTATTTCGTTGGCGATAAAAGCTTCACCTGTTTTGTATATTTGTTCAAATATTTTTTTTAGGTCATTCTCAGTTTCAGGCGATACTTCAAAGAGGGGTTTGTTTATTACTTCTTCATAACTTTTATCCCACATTTCCAGCGCCTTTTTATTGATGGTTCCAATTGTATAATTTGGTCCCTCAAATGTGCCAATAAGTACAGGCGCCTGTAGTATGAGGTTGCGAAACTTTATTGCACTTGTTTCCGTTTTTCTTTTGGCATTTACCTGTTGGGTAACATCCTGCAGTGTTCCGTTAAAACGGTAAGCAATTTTATCATCGCCAAACCAAGTCCTTCCTTTCGCCCTAACAATACGCTCCTGTTTTGTGATATGGTTTGTAATACTGTATTCAATATCATACATACCGCCCGATTCGTATTCAAGCGAATTTTGTATTGCTTTTGATACACGCCCCCTATCTTTTTCTGCAATTACATTCAATGCCTGTGCAAGATCAACCTCCATTTCATGCGGCAGCCCAAACCAGTCTTTCAAACGGTTATTACCAACAAATTTATTTGTGAGCGGATTAAGATCGAAAGTGCCTAATTCTGTTGCTTCTATTGCAAAACTCAGCTGGTCATTGCTTTCCTCCAATTTTTTAAGATTGTTTACCTTCTCAGTAGTTTCAATGAGGGTTAAAAATACGCCTGCAGTCTGGTTGCTTTCGTTTTTAATCGGACTAAAGCTAAAAGTCCAATAGGCATCTTTCAGCGCTCCTTCCCTATATATTGGAACAAATTGATCTTCACTCCAGGTGGATTCGCCCCCCATAAGGACTTGGTCAATTGGAGGTTTTACAATATGCCATGTTTCAGGCCAGGCATCTTCCCCTTTCATCCCCAATAGCAAAGGGTGCTTTCCATCATTCCCCAAACTAAACCGGTAAGCATCATTGTAAAAACAAATCAGGTCCGGACCCCAGTATAAGAACATGGGAAATTTAGAGTTCAGCAAAATGCTAATGGTAGTACGAAGGCTTTGTGGCCATTTATTTGCCGCACCAATGGGAGAAGATCCCCAATTGTAGGTCCGCATTAAGTTGCCCATTTCACCGCCGTCTGAAAGAAATTGTAAAGATGTATTCATTAAATTTTATTTAGAAGAAACTTCAAAAAAAGGTTTGCTTCTTACGCTAAAATGACCCGTGTGTCGCAACTGCAATTTCATTAACTATTTCTATAAAAAAAAACGAAGCCGTAATATTTTTATAAGGTAAACAATTAGTTATCAATTTTAATTAAGATTCATTTTTAGATTTTGACTGACACTATTGAAGTGTCTTTTATAATTCTTTTTGTGAAAAGCTTATTTTGTTTACTGCATAATTAGGGAATTTTAAATAAGAGTGCTATAAATGATATGCCCCTAATGCATACTATACGAAACTATCTGTTGCGTTGCCAATTCATTTTACTACATTTAACCAGCATCCTACTTGGTCCGGTTGTTTCAATTTGCACAATCGGCAAAAATCAGCAGCAACCAAGAACACCGATGATTCTTGAAAAAAGAATTTTACAATAAAATAAAACTCAACAAATGTGGTGGCAGTATGTATTGGTTTTTGTTGGTGCTCTATTGTTTGATATCGTACCCTTCCCTTTTCTTCCGGCGTTTACGATCATGTTATTTTTACAGATTGTTTTTCACCTAAATATTTGGCTCGTAATTTTCATAGGTGTGATAGGCTCCGTTTTAGGCAGGTACATACTTATTTTATACGCCCCGTTGGTTGGAGAAAAATTGTTGAAAGTATCCAAGAATGAGGACATCAAATTTCTTGGTAAAAAAATGAAAGAAAATAAATGGAAGGGGCAAATGGTCATACTCGCTTATTCATTGTTACCATTGCCAACTACACCACTTTTTTTAGGGGCGGGTATTTCTAAATTAAAAGCCAGATACATTATACCTGCATTTGTTATCGGCAAATTTACAAGCGATACCCTTGCCCTTCAGGCCGGTAAATATGCGTCAGAAAATACACAGAAATTAATAGACGAAGCATTATCATGGAAGTCTATTGCAAGCTTTGCATTGGCTTTACTGCTTCTTGCCTGTTTGTTGTTTATAGACTGGCGCTTATTAATTCAACAAAAAAAATTAATGCTGAATTTTAAAATATGGAAGTAGAGATCATTCCATTATCCTCATTTCTATTCAAAATATATTTAAAACTATTAGTGAATTAATTGCTTTTTTACAGCCTCGCTAATGGTACAACTAGCCTACGTTAAAATTTCTAATTAAATATATCCTCCCATAGTTCTTGTGTGTATATTAGCACAATTCGCTTTTGGTTTTATTTTAAAATCATATTAAATGTCAATTTCAAATTATGATATTTTTGTAAATATTCATACCAGCCAAGTAAGATAGCAGATGTAGTTTCTTTTTAAAACAAATACTTCTAAACGGAAGACACACGAAATAACGAGTCGGTTTGCATCATTAATATTATGCTCAAAGCATTCCATCATTTTCGTACCTTAATGGTTGGAATTTAATTTCATTTTCAAAAAATTACTTTGTTGTTTGGTGCATCCACAATTAAGTAACAGCCTATTAAATTCAGATTTCATAATTAATGAAAATAAATACTGTAATGAAATGCTTATGCTCAATTTTTTTTCTTGTTACCATTATATTTTTTAATTTTTCGTGTCAGCGAGAGTTTAGTTTTGAAGCCGGTACTTCAAAGGGATTTTTACAAAAAAATCTAATAGGTGATTGTTCTCCAATGAAAGTAACAGGCATTTACCAAAAAGATACTTTGTTAAAGGCTGCAACAAATTTTGTAGAGGTTCAGGTAAATATTTCGCAAACTGGTAGTTATTATATTGCAACAGATACAGTAAATGGCTATTACTTTAGCACCGCCGGTTTTTTTACCGTAAAAGGGTTAAATACAGTTCGACTGTTGCCTTCAGGCATGCCCAAATCTGTGTCGCTCGATATATTTACGGTAAAGTATGATACAAGTAAATGTCAGTTTAATGTAGTTGTTACTGGTGGCGGGGGCGGCACAAATGCGGAACCGGCAACGTTTATATTCAATTGTGCTTTAGCTAATGCTATAGGTCTATACCAGCAAGGCATGCCGACAACAGCGGCTAATATTATTGCCTTACCAATTACAGTTACTAGTGGCGGCACCTATAACATTACAACAACTAATAATGGTGTAACATTTTCAGGGTCTGGCATTTTACCTGCAACTCCTTCGGCACAAACAATTACTTTAAGTGCTACGCTCAGTAATGTTCCTGTTGCAACAGGTCAATTTGTTTACGCTATAATCAGCGGAGGCGGTTCGTGCGCTGTACCCATTACATACACTACAGCAGCAGTAAATACACCAGATTCGATAGTAGCTACCATAGATAGTGTAGACTACACGTTTAAAATAAATGATTCCGCAAAATTGGATAATACTTCTATTTCAGGATATGCCGGCATACACATAAAAGGCACTAATAATGTAGCAGGCAACGAAACTTTTTTAATGAACATTGCCAGAAACGGAACTTCTATTGCTGCGGGCACTTACACCGTAAATAATTTTCCTGCATCTATTAATTCTACTGTTTATTCAACAGCATCATCTAACTATTCAAGAACAACAAACCTCACTCCCGGCATGCTGCAAAATTTTGGTTTTAATATTATTATAACTGCTGTAACAAGCACAAAAGTAACAGGCACATTTTCAGGCAGACTACTTGACAGAGGTATAGGTCCATTGTTCAAAACAATTACCAATGGAATTTTTAGCGTAACAATTTATCCGTAATAAAATTCTAAATAATTCACACAGGAGTTTGGAGTATAGTAATACCCAAAACCGAGGATAGCCGAAGATTTTTAATCATTGCAGATTAAACTAAATAAAAGCAGCTGTTCATGCCTAAGAAACTTGGCAACGATTGCACTTTCACGCACTATGCTTTTTTCTTCATCGCCCTTATTTAAACTGTAAATAAATTTTCCCCACTCTTAAAAAAAGGCATATCGTTTGCACCTCTTAACCCATTATTCATCTAAACAAATAAAAAATGAAACAGTTATTAATGATGTTGATGTTGTCTTTCGGAATGATGGCTGCAAAAGCGCAGACGGAAGAAAAAGTAAAGACTACTACGACACCGGTACAAAAAGTTCATAACATGACCCATCGTCATAAACACCACAAAGGTTACAAAGTAAAGCATGTGGATGCTGATGGAGACAAAACAAAAACAATTGTAAATACCCGTAAAGGAAAAGTTGAAGTAAAACATAATTAATAAAACCAATAATAAATCCCGTCTTTCTTAAGGAACAAGACGGGATTTTTACTTTTGTTGAATGCAAAGTTGCCTTTACCATCCAACTAGCCGCTCACTAATATCAGCTATGCCTAACTAAGTCTACCACCGACTTTCCTTCGTCCATCCTTCGTTTAACTTCCGTTAATGTCTCGTTTATCTACCGTTTCATTTAACAGCAGTTTTATTGGTAGCCCCTCCCCCACCCTATCTTTTTTTCACGTCAAATACTTTTTCTAAATATTCTTATTTCTCGGCAATGGTTTCAAAATTAACGGACTCTCAGGTCATATTGCTTGCTGCACAAAAGTAGAAAATAATTAATTTTCCCTTCAATGTTTTCGCATGCTGCTAACAAAATCCTTTCTTATATTTACGCATATGATACAACGGATAATGGTCGCTTTTACTGCTCTACTTTTAGCAATGGGATCAAGCGCACAAAATAACGATATGGCTGCACAGCATTGGGCTGACAGTGTATATAAAAAGCTATCAAAAGATGAACGCATTGCACAATTAATGGTAGTGCGGCTCTCCACCATAGACAGCAAAACAAAGACAGTTACTTTTTACGACGAAGCTGTAGAAAAACTTATTAAAAAATACAACATTGGCGGCATCTGTGTTTTTCAGGGCAGCCCGGTAAAGCAGGCAAGTATTATAAACAGGTTACAGAGCAAAGCAAAAACACCCATTCTTATGTGTATAGATGCAGAATGGGGAGTAGGCATGCGCCTCATAGATAGTGTGCTGCCGCTGCCAAGGCAAATGATGCTCGGTGCTATGAAGGACGAAACCATCGTATACAGGTATGGGCAGTTGGTTGCAGAGCAGTGCAAGCGCATCGGCATACAGGTAAATTATGCGCCAGTAGTAGATATAAATAACAACCCCAACAACCCCGTAATAAACGACCGCAGTTTTGGTGAAGACAAATACAAAGTTGCAGCCTTTGGTGTACAATACATGAAAGGTATGCAGAATGCGGGTGTGATGGCATGTGCAAAACATTTTCCCGGTCACGGCGATGTGGCTACAGATTCCCATTTTGATTTACCTGTTATTAATAAAACGATGGCGCAGTTAGATTCGCTTGAGCTGTATCCCTTTCGTAAAATTTTTGATGCAGGTGTTGGCAGTGTAATGCTGGCACATTTATATATTCCTGCTATAGATACAACAGCCAATCGTGCAACTTCATTGTCTCCGCAAAATATAAATGGGCTCTTGCGCACACAGCTAAATTACCAGGGCTTAACCTTTACAGATGCGCTGGAAATGCAGGGCGTTAAAAAGTTTTATCCGGATGGTACTGCAAGTGTACAATCACTGATAGCAGGTAATGACATGCTCTGCCTGCCCGGCGATGTACCCGTTGCTATTAAAAAAACCAAAGAAGCAATAAAGAAGAAGCTATTAAGCTGGGCAGATATTGAAATGCATTGCAAAAAAGTTTTGGCAGCAAAATATGCATACGGTCTGCAACATTTGCAACCTATAAATACAGCAAATTTAACAGCTGATTTAAATGCAGGAATTGCTCCGATGAGAAGATTGGTAGCAGAAAATGCCATCACACTTGTGGCCAAAAAAGACGAATCCTTTTTTCCATTGAGAGATACAAAAAAAGGAGCGATAGCTTTTGTAGGGTTTGGCATAAATGCAGAAAACGAATTGGCTAAAAGAATGAAGAATGACTACAATGCAACAATATTTTATAGCGGCGACAGCGACCTTTTGAACAAATTGCAATCCTATAAAAAAATAGTAATAGGCATTCACAATATTGGTAGGTATGCCGCTAGTAATTTTGGTTTTACAAAAGCAAACCTCGATTTGTTGCAGACACTTCAGCAAAAAGAAAACAGCATTTCCTTTTTGTTTGGCAATGCGTATGCATTAAAAAATATGTGCGGTGTAGCAAATATGGTTGTTTGTTATGAAGACGATGAAATTGTGCAAGGCACAGCGGCTGACCTTTTACAGGGAAAACTTTTCTACAAAGGCACCTTGCCGGTAACTGTCTGCGAGAATTTAAAATATGGTTTCGGTATAGAAACAGCTGCTGCAAAACCATTCTTTGATAAGCTAGCTACAGATAAGTTAAACCAAACAGTTCTATACAAAATAGATTCTATAGCCACAGATGGTATTGATAAATTAGGTATGCCTGGTTGTGTAGTTCTCGCTTTAAAAGATGGTAAAATTGCTTACGAGAAAGCCTTTGGCAATTTCACATACGAAAAAAAGAAGCCGGTAACTCTTCAAACCGTTTACGATCTGGCATCAGTTACAAAAATTGCTGCTACCACTTTAAGCATAATGAAACTGTATGAAGATGGCAAGCTGGATCTAAAAAAGAGGTTAGGTGATTATCTTAACGAAACAATAGCAACCGACAAAGGCAATCTAATTATAGAAGATATTTTGTTGCACGAAGCAGGCCTCGTAGCCTATATTCCTTTTTACAAAGAAACCCTTGATGCAACCGGCAAGCCCTTACCAACAATATTTTCAACCACTGCCAATGATTCATTCAACATTGCAGTTACTGAAAATTTATACATGAAAAATACCTGGAAGGATACAATTTATAAAAGAATACTTAACAGCCCCCTTGGCGCAAGAGGCAAATATATTTACAGCGACAATGATTATATATTTCTTGGTAAAGTTGTAGAGCGATTAACAGGCATGCGCATGGATGAATATGTACTGCAAAACTTTTACGAACCTATGCAACTGCAGAGCACAGGCTACCACCCCTTGCTGCGCAACAATTTTACAGATATTGCCCCTACCGAAAATGAAAAGATATTTAGAACACAATTAATACAGGGTACTGTGCACGACCCCGGCGCTGCAATGATGGGTGGTGTTGCGGGGCATGCAGGTTTGTTTAGCAATGCTTATGATCTGGCTGCTATTATGCAAATGTTGTTAGATGGCGGCATTTTTAAAGGCCACTTATATTTAAAAAAACAAACAGTTGATTTGTTTACAGCCTACCAAAGCAACAACAGTAGGCGCGGGTTTGGGTTTGATAAACCGGAGAAAGACAATACCACAAGGAAAGAACCGTACCCAAGCGTACAAGCTTCCCCACTTACATTCGGCCATACAGGCTTTACCGGCACTTGTGCATGGGCTGACCCTGCCACAGGAATGGTATTTGTTTATTTAAGCAACAGGGTTTACCCCGATGTAAGTAATACCATGCTTAAATTAAATGTGCGTGGCAAAATAATGGATGTAGTGGCAGAAATTATAAAACGAACACCCTAAAATTTCAGATTAATGAAGAATATCATTTTGACTGCACTCATTACTTTGACAGTAAGCAGTCTTTTTGCACAAACAGAAAAAGCAACAAGCAAAACTGTTGCAGAGAATTTTGAGAAAAATTATAATTCAGATAATTATGATGTAATATTTAATATGCTTGATGTTGGAATGCAAAAAGCACTTCCACTCGATAAAACTATTGATTTCTTCACAGGACTTAAAGCACAGGCAGGAAATATAATAAAAAGAGCGTTTATAAAGTATGAACAAACATATGCTTCTTACAAGACGAATTTTGAAAGGGCGTTATTTACTTTAAATATTTCAATTGATAATAATTCAAAAATTAATGGATTATTTGTAAAACCATTCAAGGAGAGTAGTTCACCAAAAATAGAACGAAATTTAACTAAATTAAGACTACCATTTAAAGGTGAGTGGACAGTGGTTTGGGGTGGTGACACGAAAGAATTAAATTATCATGTTGAAAATGAAGCGCAAAAAAATGCCTTTGATATTGTGATTACAAATGAAAATGGAATTTCTTACAAAACGGACGGTAAAACAAATGAAGACTATTATGCTTTTGGAAAAGAATTAATTGCGCCTTGTGACGGAGAAGTTGTTTTAGTAGTTGATGGAGTGAAGGATAACAAACCAGGTGAGTTAAACCCAGTTTATATTCCAGGAAATACTGTGATTATTAAAACAACTAATAATGAATATTTATTTTTTGCACACTTCAAGCAGCATTCTATAAAAGTAGAACAAGGACAAAAAATTGAGCTAGGACAAGAAATTGGTCTTTGTGGAAATTCAGGAAATTCATCAGAACCGCATTTGCATTTTCACATACAAAATGTAGAAAATATGGTTGATGCGACAGGCGTAAAATGTTACTTTGACAAACTGTTTGTAAACGGACAACTTAAAAACAATTATTCCCCAATAAAAAAAGACAAAATCAGTATTAATTAAGAATAACTTCTGCCAACAACAAGTTATATGCAAGTACTACACATAGTTGTAGCAATCAACAAGAACAACATTGCAGCATTTGTTCGGGCGGGATAAGCATCGCTGAGTATTAGTTCTTATAATTTAACTTTATCGAAAGAGAATTAGCGGTGAAAACGGACTGGATTCTAATACAACACCTGACACAACGTAGTATGATGCAACAATAACGCTTGTTGTAAGTAATTAAGTTGAAGAGCGCAACTACGTAAAAAGAAAAGATTTATTAATTAAACTGAACGATTGTTATGAGGCGGATACTAAAATTGTTTCTGAAAATATTTATTGTCATTTTTATTATGGTAAACATAGTTGTCATTTGCCACGCTTATAAATTCACTCACTATTACAATGTAGGTGAAGTAAAAATAAAACCTCAAAAGGATAAAACCAGCTGGGATAAAACTAAAGATATTTTATTTGGTATTGATGCTGTAAAACAGGTAAACACAATACCTGACAGCAACTATAAAACAGTTTACCTTTCTACAAAAGATAGCCTTAAACTAGAGGCATGGTTAATGCAAGTTCAACATGCTAAAGGCACTGTTGCTATGTTTCATGGCCATGGTAGTAAAAAATCAGCAATACTTGCAGAGGCATATGCTTTTCAGCAAATGGGCTATAATACTTTTTTATTAGACTTTAGGGCCCATGGAAACAGTGAAGGTAACACTTGCACAATTGGTTATAATGAGGCAGAAGACGTAAAACTTGCTTACCAGTATTTACAACAGCATGGTGAAAAAAATATTGTATTATATGGTATTTCGCTCGGTGCAGCAACAATTACAAAAGCTATAAATGATTACGGTATTGCGCCACAGAGAATTATACTGGAAATGCCATTTGGTTCTTTGCCAGATGCAGTAACTGGATTAGTAACAATTATGAAGCTGCCGACAGAACCTATTTCGACAATGCTAACTTTTTGGGGTGGAACTGAACATGGTTTTTGGGCATTTGGTTTAAAGCCATCTGAGTATGCAAAAAAAATAAAATGTCCGGTGTTATTGCAACATGGTACCAACGACCCACGAGTTACAGAAGCAGAAACCAAAGAAATATTTGATAACATTACTACCCAAAAAAAATGGGTAGAATATACTGCAAGTGCACACCAATCGCTCTGTACCAACGAGCATGAAAAATGGGTAAAGGAGGTATCTGCGTTTTTACAATAATGAACCCAAAAACGATATCTGTAAACGACTACGATTATCTGTTACCCGATGATCGAATTGCGCTTCATCCACTATCAGAAAGAGATGCATCTAAATTGCTAATTTATAAAGACGGTGTAATTAAAGAAACAGTTTTCTCAGCAATACACGATTATTTGCCTGCTAAAAGTTTGTTGGTTTTTAACAACAGCAAAGTAATAAATGCACGTATAAAATTTACCAAAACTACCGGCGCTATTATAGAAATATTCTGCTTGGAGCCTTATGGTGACATAGTAGATTACAATAGCGTAATGATGGCAACAAATAAAGTACAATGGAAATGTTTTGTAGGTGGTGCGGCAAAATGGAAAGATGAAACACTGCAAAAAGAAATTGAAATAGGAGGTGAAAAAATATTGCTCTACGCAACAAAGATTGCAAAAATTACAGAGGCATTTATTGTTGAATTATTTTGGGAATCGGCAAAATATTGCTTTGCAGAAATTATTGAGGCTGCTGGCAAAGTGCCACTACCACCTTATATAAAAAGAAATACAGATGGAGAAGACAGCAGCCGTTACCAAACCATTTTCGCAGCACACGATGGTTCAGTAGCAGCACCAACTGCGGGGTTGCATTTTTCACCGGGGATTTTTGAAAAACTCGCAGCCAAGCATATTGAAAAAGTATTTGTAACCTTACATGTTGGCGCCGGTACTTTTAAGCCAGTAAAGGCTGAAACCATGCAGGAGCACGAAATGCATGCAGAATACTTTGATGTAAATATTGAAACATTAGAAGCGTTAAAAAACAATATTGGTAACATTACTGCAGTTGGTACAACGTCATTGCGAACACTCGAATCACTTTTTTGGATGGGAATTAAAGTTAACAGTGACCCAACGTTAACCAACCCCGAAATTTTGCAATGGGATGTGTATGAAAAAGAAATGGCATCTACGACCTACTCGGCAACTGAAGCATTAAATTTTTTAATTGATTGGATGCATGCAAATAACAAAAAATCACTTTTTACTCGCACACAAATATTAATTGCGCCGGGTTATACATTTCGAATTGCAAATATGCTGGTTACTAATTTTCACCAACCTCGGTCTACATTGTTGTTGTTGGTGGCTGCTGCCATTGGCGATGATTGGAAGAAAATGTATAAATATGCCCTTGAAAACGACTTTAGGTTTTTAAGTTATGGCGACGGCAACTTATTGTATTTATAAATTGCAGGATACAAATAATAGAATTTTTAGGGCTGAATAGTAACAGGTGTACCAACAGGAATGTAGCTGTACAAATCTTTCATTTCAGAATATTTAACTGATACGCAACCATCGGTCCAATTGTAAAAATTATCAACTGTCCATTCTTCTTCTGGTCTTGTAGCATGTATTGCAATACCATCGCCAATGCGGGCATTTGCAGGCAACAATCCTTTTGCTTTGCGCTCATTAAACCTGCGGTAACTTTCTTCATTAGGGTAATTAAGTAATAGTTCAGGACCCCATTTATTATGTATTTTTTTTAAGATTATTTTAAAGGAACCTGTGGGGGTTTTTCTATCGCCCTCTCTCATTTTATCACTTAAATCTCTACTGCCAAAAACAATTGGATAGGTAGCGTACCAACCTTCGTTGTCAAACACTTTTAACTCGTAATTTTTTTTAGAAACAATAATATAATAAGGATTTGTAGTAAGTATTCTAAACTCCTTTTGGGTAGATTTTTTCTTTAATGATCTAATGGTCCCGCCGGTAGAGGAAAAGGATAAAAGACCAGCAACGAAGAGGATTGCAACTATGCAACGGATAAAATAGCTTTTCATTTTCTACCTACAATTAAAAGAATTTATAACAACGGATGTAAGATTATAAATGTAAGAGAATGTCAATTACGAATTTGTTATAAAATTGTAAATAGTATAAATATTGTGATAAAAAAAAGCCTTTTACTACAAAAAGTAAAAGGCTTTTATTAAAATTCTATAAAAATTACCAATTGCTAAACCTTACTCCTATATTAAAAAGTTTAATATCTAGGCTTCTTTCAAATATTGATTTTGGGCTATAAGATCCATATAACCTTACCGGACCTAAACCTAACTCACCTATATAACTTAATTTAAATCTTTCCATATCGTAATCGCCTTTATTTTTTTCTTTGCCTCTTTCACTACTTATTTGCTTATTGCGTTGGCTGTATAAGTAGCCTGCACTTACCCCAAAGCTTGCACTTAAATTGGCTTTGCCGGGCTTTTTAGTAGTAGCAAAGTTTAGCATTAATGGCACTGTTAGGTAATCTGCAGCAAGTTTGTTTTTAGAAAAACTGATGGAGTCTCTAAACACAAATGGTGCATTTGTTTGCAAGCCACCGCTATAAGGAATTGTGCCGTTTTCTTTAAAGCTAATTGGTGAGCGAAAACGATAATTGTTTAGCTCTAAACCAAAACCATATTTCAGATTCACATTGTTTTTTACAAGGGAATACTTCTGCATAAACAACCAAATATTTACATTAATACTTTTACCGCCTTTCAACTTTAAATTAGCTGCATTAAAGGCAGGCGCACCCGGCTTGTTTACAACATAACCACCTGCATTTGCATAATTGGTATTATCGTTAAAGTTGGCAAAGCCAAAATCAAAAATGATGTAGTTGGTACTTTTTCGTGGATTTGATTTTTTTATATCAGCAATAATTGTAGTGGTATCGCCTTTAGCTCTTTTATTTTTCTTGATAATTAATATGCTACCAATTCTTATAGTATCGTTGTAAGCAGGATTATATGTTGTATCTTTTTTTGAAGGCTCGGTTTGCGCAAACGATGCTGTTGCCATGGCACAAAGCGTTGCTAGAAAGTAAATCTTTTTCATGTTGTGTAATTTTTAAAGTAATAATTGTTGGTTAATTGGTGCCAATTTGAAAGCCGGCGATTCTTATTGGGTTACCTGTTTTTATTTTTGCAGTGCGTTCTATTATTCTTTTAAATTTCTTAAATACGCCACCTACTTTCGAGCGCTTCACATCTTCCTCATCCATATAGAGAATTTTATTATTGCTCTTTTCTATTTCAGTTAATGAGACAGCTTGTGCATAAATAGTCTCTAGCGGAACAATGTTATCGTTAACCAATGAAATGGCTTGTACTTTTGCAGGTTGTGTAACAGCTGCAATAGCAGTTGCGTTTGAATTTTCCACTGTAATATTTTCAGGCGTGGTAAGTTTGTTCTCAACTCCTTTGTTGGTTGCAAATTCTTTTTGTTGTTCAATTAAAATCTTTTCTTCCATAACATTTGGTGTAATGGTTTTTTTAACAGCTCCAACTTTTGATGCAGCCACACTATTCTCAACTTCGTTGCTAATTACTTCTCTTTTAATATTTGCGATTGCTACATTTTCAGCTTTTTTAATGCCGATATTCTCTTGTATTTTATTAACAGGTTTACTATTTTCTTTTACTGCAACAGTATTATTTGGTGGAGTATTTTTATTGAATATTGAAAAACCAAAAAATAAACCAAAGCCAATCAAAATAGCTGCCGCAGCCCATCTCATTATGCTAAACACCACAACATTGTCTCGTTCCTTTTTGTACAGCAATTCTTTGTTAGGAAAAACTAGAGCTTCCGTTGCATCTAACTTAGTAGCTAATAAAATTTGCTCTTCTTGTATTGCTGCTTGATTTCCAAAAAGCGTTTTGCTTAAACCTGTTAACTCCTCGGCAGATAATTCGTTGTCAATTTTTAGCAACAACATTTCTTGCAGGCTTCCATCAACAAAGCTGTTTTTATACAATGATTCTTTAGGGCAAAACTCATCATTATCCAGAGGTAATATTGCAGCCATAATACTATCTAATTCTCCACGTAAATCTTCGTTCTCTGCTACGAAATTTTCTACTGCAAGTTGCTCTTCTGCGCACAACTCATTATCTGCATATAGAAGAAAAAAAGTTTCGTAATTGTTGCGGGTTATGAGCATTTTATTATTTGTTATTATCGGTATTAAATGACGTTCTCGGGTTTTACAATATATTCTCTCAGCAAAAGCCTGGCTCTGTGTAAATAAACTTTTACCTGGCTTTCATTCAATCCTGTTATTTCACCAATTTCAGCATAATTGTAACCTTCGTAATCTTTTAGCATTACCAAGCTTCTTTGTGTTTCACTCAACTTACTTAGTGCCTCATTTAAAATGCGCTTTGCATTTTGTTGTTGACCGCCGCTTCCCAATGCAGTTTCACTAAAATCATCTCTTAGTACAACTCTTTTGTTTTTTCTAATATGGTCTATCATATTATTATAAGCCACAGTAAACAAAAAACTTCTGCATTTATCATTGTCAACCTTGTCTCTGTTAACCCACATTTTTTCATACGTACCCTGCACCACATCCTTTGCATCTTCTTCGTTTCGAAGATTTTTAAGGATAAAACGATACACATTATCTGCGTATAGTTTCACACAATCATTGTATTCTTTCTCTGTCATGCAGTGGTTAAAAAATGTGCTGTAAAGTTATTACAAGTTGCTCGGTTTATAGTTGAACGGTGCAGGGCTAATAAAAGTTACAAGCGTTGCGAAATATTTTTCAATTTTGGGAAATGCTGAAAATTGTTATATCGGCGAAGGGCTGCGCTGCTTAGCTGGAAATCCTTTTTGCTGCCCTTGGGCAAAAAGATTGTAAGCGGGCAGCGGACAAATGCTTTATAGCGAATTACTGCAGAAAGTCCCAAATGTTTCCTTTTTGGTATGTTTGATATGCATCTAAGGGTATAAATTGGCTATTTTTGTAGTCATTAAAATATTTTACATGAATAGTGCATTTGCCAGCCGTGTAGGCGTAGAAGTTAACGAAATAAAGGACGCCGGTTTGTTTAAAACTGAACGTGTTATTACAAGCGAGCAAGGCGCAGAAATTACTGTGAATGGCAAGCAGGTTTTAAATTTTTGTGCCAATAATTATCTGGGATTATCTGCCCACCCAAAAGTTATAGAGGCAGCAAAAAAAACAATTGATGAGCATGGTTATGGCTTGAGTAGTGTACGCTTTATTTGTGGCACACAGGATATACATAAGGAATTGGAGCAAAAACTATCTACCTTTTTAGGTACAGAAGATACCATATTATATGCTGCCGCATTTGATGCGAATGGTGGACTTTTTGAACCACTTTTTAATGAACAAGATGCTATTATTAGTGACTCTTTAAACCATGCTAGTATTATTGATGGAGTCCGTTTGTGCAAGGCGCAACGTTACCGTTATGAGCACAATAACATGGAAGATTTGGAAGCTAAATTAATAGAGTCTGCCAACTTGCGCAGCCGCATAATTGTTACAGATGGCTCTTTTAGCATGGATGGAACGATTGCACAATTGGATAAAATTTGTGACCTGGCCGATAAATACGATGCGATTGTAATGATTGATGAATGCCACTCATCTGGCTTTTTAGGAAAGACAGGAAGAGGTGCGCATGAGCATAGAAATGTGGTTGGAAGAATAGATATTATAACTGGCACTTTAGGTAAAGCATTGGGCGGAGCAAGTGGTGGTTTTACAAGTGGTAAAAAAGAAGTAATAGAAATGTTGCGCCAACGCAGCAGACCATATTTATTCTCGAACACAGTGGCACCAAGCATTGTGGGAGCCTCTATAGCTGTGTTAGATATGCTGAGTGAAACGACAGAGTTAAGAGACAAGCTAGAATACAATACAAAATATTTTAGGGAGAAAATGACCGCTGCAGGTTTTGATATTAAACCGGGCGAGCATCCAATAGTTCCGATAATGTTATACGATGCAGTGATTGCACAAAACTTTGCTGCTAAATTGTTGCAAGAAGGTATTTACGTAATTGGTTTCTTTTTTCCGGTAGTGGCAAAAGGCCAAGCTCGCATTCGTGTACAGTTAAGTGCTGCGCATGAACAAGCACATTTAGATAAGGCCATTGAAGCTTTTATAAAGGTTGGAAAAGATTTAGGTGTGGTAAAATAAAAAATAAAAACATGTCAGACAACGCTGATTTATTTATTGAGAAAAGCACAGCAAAAGCTGCTGACTTAGACCACCGTAAAAAAATAAATTTTAATATTGGGCGCTACAATGCAGTAGTACCAAAAGGTAAGGAGCAGTTTATTAACGAACACCTTGCAAGGGAGCGTGCTAAGAATACTAAATGGCGTGCGCTGGAAACGTTGGACCAGCAACTTGAAATGTTTGAAGCAAATTTTACCAAACGTGGTGGCAAGGTTATTTGGGCAGAAAATGCTGCAGAGGCAATGGCAGAAATTATAAAAATCTGCGAAGCAAAAAAATGCAAAACCCTTGTGAAAAGCAAGAGCATGGTTACCGAGGAAATTCACCTGAATGACAACCTGGAAAAACATGGCATAGAAAGTATTGAAACTGATTTAGGAGAATACATACAACAACTAGATGGTGAAACTGCTTACCACATTGTAACACCAGCAATGCATAAAAGCAAGGAAGATGTTGCAAAACTTTTTCATGAAAAATTAGGAACCCCCATTGAC
The DNA here is from genome assembly GCA_038225275.1 of Chitinophagales bacterium. Taxonomy (GTDB): domain Bacteria; phylum Bacteroidota; class Bacteroidia; order Chitinophagales; family Chitinophagaceae; genus Ferruginibacter. The sequence continues at coordinate 18,118 of JBBREY010000039.1, forward strand.
TTAACACCTGAGCAACTTACCTTAAAAGCAAGAGAGATTTTGCGTGAGAAATATGTTGCCGCCGAAGTTGGCGTAACTGGTGCAAACTTTATAATTAGCGATATTGGTGCAATTGCCGTTACTGAAAATGAAGGCAATGGAAGATTGAGTTGTGCGTTTCCAAAAACACATATTGCCATTGTTGGTATAGAGAAAGTAATTCCTTCAATTGCCGACCTTGGCTTATTTTGGCCTTTGTTAAGCACGTTTGGTACAGGGCAGAAAATTACGGTTTACAACAGCATTATTGCAGGGCCAAGGCAAGCAAATGAAACTGATGGACCAGAAGAAATGTATGTAATATTGCTTGACAATGGACGCACAAATATTCTTGCAAACCCAAAGCAGAGAGAAAGTCTTTATTGTATTCGCTGTGGCGCTTGTTTAAACGCTTGTCCTGTTTATAAAAACATTGGCGGGTTCAGTTATGGCACTACATACAGCGGCCCAATTGGCAGTGTAATTACCCCACATTTGCAAGGAATGGATGATTTTAAACACCTAAGCCACGCTTCATCATTGTGCGGCAATTGCACAGAAGTATGTGCCGTAAAAATAAACTTGCATGAGCTATTGCTCGATAATAGAAAAGAGGCTGCAGAAGAAGGATTAACAAGCTTCGGAGAAAAAACTGCTTGGAAAATATGGAAGCTTGCAAGCTTACACCGAAGTGTAATGAACATGGGTAATGGACCACTTAAAAACACTTTCGTAAATGGTATTTTTAAGGACTGGACAAAACACCGGGGAGATTTAAATTTTACTAAGAAGACTTTTAATGAACTGTGGAAGGAGAAGAATAAAAATTAATTTAGGGGATAAAAATTCGTTTTCATGCTTCTAATATATTCTTCAAAATCTACTAATCGCCTGCAATACATTTGCAAATTTATTTTTGAAGAAGTGTTGAGCACAAGCTATACAATTACAACTGATGATGTAAATTTTAGATTGTACACAGGTTCAAAAATAAACTACAGCGATATTTATTTTAACAATACATTTCAGATAATACCACATGCATTGCTGTTTGAAACCATTATTCAGTCACAGGCAGTAGCAGTATCACGCTCAGAAGAGAATCCTATTTTTTTTACGATAGCTAATTCAGATTATCCATTTGATATTTTTGCTGCTGTTTTTTACTGTATAACCCGATACGAAGAATATTTATTACATACTGAAGACGAATACGGGCGGTTTGCACATGAAAATTCGTTAGCATTTAAAGAAGATTTTCTTCATTTACCATTGGTGGATTTATGGTTAAAAGATTTTAAAGCAACACTTTTAAATCAATTTTCTGAACTAATATTTCAACCAAAATCTTTTTCATTTACACCTACTTACGACATAGATATTGCTTGGTCTTATAAGGAAAAAGGACTTATAAGAAATATTGGCGGTTTCTTAAAGTCCCCATCGCTTGAAAGGGTTTCCGTTTTACTAACTGGTAATAACGATCCTTATGATAGTTACGAAGTAATGAATGACTTGCACCAAAAATACAATTTAAAACCACTTTACTTTTTTTTAGTAGCGAGTAAAAATGGGCTACACGATAAAAATATTTTACCGACGAATGCTGCTATGCAAAAACTCATATCGCAGCATGCTGCAAAGTATGAAATTGGTTTGCACCCTTCGTGGCAGAGCTACAATGACGCCAACATACTGAAAGAAGAAAAAAATACATTGGAAGACATTTCACAAAAGAATATTCAAACATCTAGGCAGCATTACATAAAGCTAACTTTGCCAGAAACATATCAAAACTTAATCAGTACAGGCATTACAAACGATTACAGCATGGGTTATGGCAGTATCAATGGCTTTAGAGCATCTTCAGCATCTTCATTTAATTGGTATGATTTATCCGCCGAAAAAATTACTTCGCTTCGTATTCATCCATTTTGCTTTATGGATGCCAATTGCTATTATGAAGAAAAATTAAGCCTAGATGAATCTTTTAAAGAATTAATGAAATACTATAACATCTGTAAAGAAATCAATGGGCCACTTGTGACTATTTTTCACAATAATTTTTTAGGAACAGATAAAAAATTTAAAGGCTGGAAAGAATTATACTTTCAATTTATATCTCAGCTTCAGCAATAATCTTATTTGCTTTTTTGGTGGAATAATTTACCAAAAACACGCCTGTAACGGTTACAATAGAACCCCATAAAATGTTTAAACTAAGCTTTTCATTGAGTATGATATACGATGTAACCATTGCCACGAAAGGATTTATATAAGCGTATAATGAAGATACAGCCGTGGGCAACACTTTCGCTGAATAAATAAAAGCAATAAAAGCTAACAACGATCCGAATACAACCAAAAAGCAAATGACAAGCCATGCCTTTGAAGATATGTCAACAAGAGGAATTACAGTTTGGGTAGTTTGCATTATTATAAAAAGGATGATACTGCTGATAATCATTTGCCAACCAACTCCATAATATGGATTGATATCTACCTTGTTCCTCGCCATAAAAATTGTACCAACACTCCAGGAAAGCATAGCTGTTACAGATAGTAATATACCCAGTAAAAACTTTGGCCCATTGTGATGAAATGCATTTTCGTATGACACAATTGCAATACCAGATATACCCAGTAACAAACCTACGATGGTAACAACGGTAAGTGCTTTACTTTTAAAAAAAACCTTTTCAATTATTACAACTGATAATGGATACAATGCACCTATTAAAGAACCAAGTCCTGCAGGTATATATTGTATACCCCATGTGCTCAACCCATTTGCGGACACAAACATTATAATAGCCATTACGATAAGCCATCTAAATTGCTTTGCAGTTGGCAGCGATAATTTTTTGTAGAAAGCAAAGAAACTTACAAAAATAATTCCTGCAATAAACTGCCGAGTGTAAGCCATTTGCAAAGGCGGTAATTCACGCACACCAATTTTACTGGCTACCCAGGTGACACCCCAGATGATACTGGTTGCTGTGAGCGCTAAATACCCTTTGGTTTTTGGTGATTGTGCCAATGACGATAATTAGTGTTTAAAATGTCTCATACCCGTCATAACCATTGCAAGGTTATTTATTTTGCAATATTCAATACTGTCTTTGTCTCTTACAGATCCGCCAGGTTGAATGAATGCATCAATGCCTGCAGTATGAGCTATGCGCACACAATCATCAAAAGGAAAAAATGCATCGCTTGCAAGTGCTGCTCCTATTGTATCTGCACCAAATTGCTTTGCTTTGTCAATGGCATTTCTAAGCGCATCAATTCTACTTGTTTGTCCGCAGCCTTTACCAATAAGCTGGTTGTTTTTTACAAGTGCAATTGCATTACTCTTTAAATGTTTGCAAATAATGTTTGCAAACTTTAATGATTCTTTTTCTGTTGCTGTCGTTTCTCTACCGCCAACTTCCGTCCACTCTGTAAAATTACCTTCGTCTAACTGTTGTACTATAACCCCATTTAACAGCGATTTTGTTTGAACTGTTTTTTGAGGTTGATTTTTTCTTTCTAATAGAATTCTATTTTTCTTTTGTTGTAAAATTTGTAAAGCATCAACGTTAAACGATGGTGCAATCAGTACTTCAAAAAATATTTCATTGATGGCGTTTGCTGTGGCTTCGTTAATTTCTGCGTTGCAGATAAGTACACCACCAAAAGCACTTTCAGGGTCGCCTGCTAATGCTGCTGTCCATGCTTTTTCAACAGTATCTCTTAAAGCGGCACCGCATACGTTTGTATGTTTTATGATAGCGAAAACAACTTCCTTTGCATCATCGAACTCTCTTGCAAGTTGCAAAGCCGCATCAACATCTACCAAATTATTATACGACAATTCTTTACCATGCAACTGGTTAAATATTTCATTCAGGTCACCATAAAATGCAGCAGGCTGGTGTGGATTTTCGCCATACCTTAAATGCTGGGCTACTTTATTAAAAGGGGTTGCAACATTTAAATTATTAAAATACGATGAAATGGCATTGTCATAATGGGTACAAACATCAAATGCTTTTATAGCAAAAGTTCTACGCTGTTCAAGTGAAAATTCTCCATACTGTTCTGTTAATAAATTTTGAAGTAACTGATAATCTTTTTTGGCAGCTACAACAACAACATCGCCATGGTTTTTAGCTGCGGCACGAATCATACTTGGTCCGCCAATATCAATTTTTTCTATGATAAGTTTTTCATCTGTTGTGTTCGCAACCGTTTCCTCGAAAGGATATAGATCTACAACCACTAAATCAATTTCAGGAATATGATGTTCCTTCATTTCTGCCATGTGAACTTCATCAGCCCTCTTTGCCAAAATGCCGCCAAAAACAGACGGGTGTAATGTTTTTACCCGACCGCCCAGTATTGCGGGATAAGATGTTAAAGACTCAACCGGTACACACTTTACACCAAGTTTTTCAATAAAATCCTGTGTGCCGCCGGTACTGTAGATAGTTACTTGCAGCTTATTTAATAAACGCACAATTTCTTCCAGCCCATCTTTGTAAAAAACAGAAATAAGTGCCGATTGTATTTTTTTCATTGATATAATTTTAGCGCTTTGGTTTTACAACTTTTATAAAAATTGCTTTCGTTTATTTAATGTTGATGCGGGTTTAATTTGCACTTAATATATATGCCCCTTCTTCTGCAGTGATAAAACACGGCAAATGTAACCATGAACACTGCATCTTCCACTTAGCAATTTTCCACAGACTGTTAGAAGCATCAAAGACAATACAGCGTGGTGTTACAGCAGAAGTAATACTAGCGATATCAACATTGGCATTTTTTGTTATTAAAATTACATCTACTAAAACTTTCGTTTCTCTAGGTTCAAACGACAAGGCCGAATCTATCAACATTATTTTTTTGCCATAAAACTGCCATAAGTATTTGCTTTGTTGCATAGATTTTAGCATCACCTCACTCTCCCTAATTTGAAGAGAAACCCTTGTCGGTTTCAAATTAAAATTTTGTAATGCACCGTCTCTTTTAAGTTCGTCATCACCCAAAAAGAAATATTTATCTGATTCGACAAAATCGATTGCCGTATGCCGGCTAACATTATAGATGATCATTTTTTTCTGTTGCATTAAATTTATTTTACCGTAAGACCATATACCTATAAAAAATAAAAAGAAGACCAATGAGGCATAAATTAATTTCTTGTTATATCGCAACAACCCTGCAACCGCTGTAAATACAAATAGATATAAAAACAAAGTTGTGTATGGCGTTGCATAAATTTTATCTATCAATGACAATGGCAGTTTGTTGCATCTATCTATTATCAAATTCATTAGCCAGGTGAATACATAAATAAATTTCCCTAAAGCCGCTGCAATAAATGGAACCGGTGAAACAACAATCAATAAAATTTCTGCAAAAAGTATTAGGGTAGATAGTGGAACGCAAATTAAGTTTGTAAGAAGAAACAACGTAGGAATTTGATGGAAATAATAAATGCAGATTGGTAACGTAAGCACCTGCGCAGCAATTGTAACGGAACACAGTTGCCAGAGAAAACGCAGATATTTATTTTTAGTATAAAATAAATTTTGAATAGGTTTTTGAAGCCACACAATACCTACCACAGCACAGTAACTTAGTTGAAAGCCTACATCCCACAATAAAAAAGGATCGTAACAAAGTAGCAGAACTGCTGATGTAGCAAGTGAATTGTAAATGGAAGCCTGTTTAAAAAATTCTTTCCCGATGAGTATACAAGTGAACATTACAGCACTTCTTAAAACGGATGCTGACCCGCCGGTTATTAGACTAAATATCCACAAACACGATAAAATTACTGCTACCCGAATAACAGCATTTCTTTTAATGACAGGTAACCGTAAGAATATCCAAACAAGCACTGCATAAATTAAACCGAGGTGCATACCGGATATTGCAATAATATGAACCACTCCCGTATTGCTGTAAGCTTGTACTACATCTTTATCTAAATCTTGTTTATAACCTATAAGCAGTGCTTCTGCTATACCGGTTACTTTTTTATCACCTTTTACAAATTCCTGCAATACACTTATAACATAACTTCTTGCTTTGTAGATGAACAAATACAATCGATTTTGACTATTTCGATTTATAAATTCAAATTTATTTTGTTTTAAAAATACCTGATAAAATGTTTGTTGAAAAGCCATGTATCTGCTGTAATCGAATCCGCCTGGATTACCCGCATTCTTGATTTTCTGAAGTCCATCTGCAATCAATATTTTGTCACCGTACTTTGGCAATTGTGTAATATTCTCTTTTGAGAAATAGATAAGTAATTTACCAGTTGCGTTTTTGTTGATTCCGTTATTGATAATTGTTTCTACTTCTCCTTCTGCCTTGAAAGATTTATCTTTTTCAACAAGTGGCTCAGTAATTTTAATTATTAGTTTACTACTGTCATTATAGATATGCCCAAACCAATTGTTATTATTTCTTATATCTTTTTGCCAGACAGTTAACATGCCCGCGCAAACTAAAATGGCAGAAAGCATCAACCCTTGTACCCATTGAAAAGAGTATCGATAAGCCAGTGGAATGACTGAAAAAATAAAATACAACAGTGTTGTGATTGCAGTAACAGAAATAATTTGAAGGTGAGAGCAGCCCAGATAATACTGAGCTATTATTCCGGTTAAAAATGGCAGCAAAATTCTAATAAACGGAGCTTTTTTCCATAAGGCAATTCCATACTTTGCAGCCATTTGTACATTTTGGAAATGAAATGTACAAAGAGAGTTTCACTATTACTA
>JBBREY010000040.1:0-23804 GCA_038225275.1 Chitinophagales bacterium
GTGGCCATGAAGTTTGCACAGGCAAGGCTTAGCCCACCATATTATGCGCAGGTGTTGGGTGAAGCGGCAGTTGATTTACCTGATGACTATTTTGATACAACAAAAGCCGAATACAAACTTCGCAGAGATACTTTGGTAGCTGCATTAAATAAAATTGATGGTGTTTTTTGTCCTAACCCAGGCGGTGCATTTTATGTGATGGCAAAATTGCCCATTGATGACTGCGATAAATTTTGCCAATGGTTGTTGGAAGACTTTTCATTCAAGGGCAATACTGTTATGATGGCGCCTGCTACAGGTTTTTATGCCACACCTGGTTTAGGTAGAGATGAAGTGAGGCTTGCTTATGTGCTGAATGCAGATGCAATTACACAGGCGGCAGAATGTTTAAAGGAAGCATTGAAAATATATCCGGGAAGGAAGTAATTTTTGACACCAGAAGAAAATCCTGTTCTTACAAGAACAGGATTTTCTTTGCCAGTCATTTACAGTTGTATTTCATCCGGCAATAAAAAGCCCCGCTCAAATAAATGAACGGGGTTTTTATGTATGCTTCATCAATCAATCAGTACTTAAAAATTCTTTACAGTCATTTCTGTTCTTCTGTTTTTTGCACGACCTGCAGCCGTTGTATTATCAGCTACTGGTTTAGTTTCGCCGTATCCTGCAGATTTCAAACGAGTTTCTGAAATTCCTTTTGACACAAGATAGTTCTTAACTGAACCTGCACGGTTGTCAGATAGCACTTGGTTGCTTTCGTCAGATCCTTGTGCGTCAGTATGTCCATCAATATCAATCATCAACGTCTCATCTTCTTTCAACAATTTCACAACTTCATCTAAAGATTTAAATGACTTAGGCAATAATTTAAAGCTACCTGTAGAAAAGAATACATTCTTTGCAGCGAAGTTTATTTTTTCGATAACCTCTTTTGCAATCTCAGGACAACCTTGGTTGCTTGCGGGACCTACTCTCGTAGGGCATTTATCTTCTTCATCATTTACACCATCACCATCGGTATCCGGTATTGGACAACCTTGATAACGGGCAAAACCTTTAACTGTTGGACATTTATCTTGCTCATCATTTATACCATCTCCATCGGTATCAGGTATTGGGCAACCTTGGTATTTTGCTAATCCTGCAACGTCAGGACATTTATCTTCAGCATCTGTGATCCCATCACCATCTCTATCTGGACATCCTTGAAAAGCTACAAGACCTGCTACATCTGGGCATTTATCGTCAGCATCCAAAACACCATCACCATCACGATCTAAAACAACAGGAGGTGCAGGTGGCAAAACGACTACTTGCTGCTTTTTATCCACAATAGCACTTGCAAAACCTACACTATGGTAAAAATGATATGCACCATTCTCTGTAATTGGTATGCGATATTGTGAATTTAATAATAAGAAAGTACCATCTGTAACTTTAAATTGAAGTCCCAAACCTACAGGTGTAAAAGCGCTGTAATAGCCAGCCCATTGGCTTGCACCTATTCCAACAGTTAAAAAAGGTGTGAAAAAATAATTGTCAGTTAACAACTTTACATTTCCTGTTACTGCAGCTTCAACCAAAAAATGATCATTTCCACCTGGATTTTTAACGGCATCAGAAACCGGGTGCTTTACAAACCCTCCGGTAAGTGTTGCAGCTATATCAACGTGGTTTGTAAACCCTTCTAAATAACTTACAGAAATGGCAGGGTCCATTCTTTTAAACTTAAAAAACTGCTTTTCATTGATAACAGTTTCCAAACTTTTTGTGCGTACATCAACTGCAGATTTGTAATCTATTAAGCTAAAATGTAACGCCAGGCTAGGTCTTTTTTTATACTCAGATTGTGCAAATACGCTTGCGCTTGCAAAAATTGCCAGTATTAAAAATATATTCTTCTTCATGTTGGTTGTTTTTTTCTTGAACTTGCGCAAAAATAGGTGCTTACATTTAATTTCTAAAATTAATTTAAACAACAGTCTACAACTTACCTTTATCATCAGCAGTATCAATCTTATCTTTTTTGCCCCCAAGCACTTCTACTTTTACTCTGGTAATGCCAGATGCAACAAACCCTAACCTTTTAGCACCCGCCAGGGTTAAATCTATTAACCTTTTCGTTTTTACGTGCAAACGATCGTTTGTTTGAACAATTACTGTTTTGCCATTTTTAAGGTTTGTTACCTTTATATAAGTGCCTAAAGGAAGCGTGTTGCAGGCAGCGGTAAATTTCTTATGCCTAAATATTTGTCCGCTTGCCGTTTTTCTTCCCTCAAATTTTTGAGAATAATAGCTTGCCTGACCGAAGAGGGTTTTGGTATTTTTCTTTGACTGCGAACGTTGGTTTTGTTGCTCAACAGGTTTTGCCTGACCAATTAATTTTTGACTTGAAAAAACACAGAAAATAACTAGCAGTCTGACTAAAAATTTTAATTTTAGCATGCATCAATTTTGGTAAAAAGAATTATTTAGCAGCGAAGAATTGTTGTTTCAAAGCTTTGTCTTCACCATAAATATCGTCATAAAATTTTAAATTGCCATTTACAGTTTCGCAACTAAAATATCTTATAAATAATGGTATTTTGTTTTTAATGCCTACGGTACGTTTTTGTTTCTGAGCAATCCAGCTTGTAATAGAATCCGTGTTATATCGCATACGATCTGTTTGCTTCCAGTTTAAGCTGTCATTTCTTACAATAAAATTTGCTAATTTTTGCCACTCCTGCACCCTAACACAACCATGGCTGAGGCTTCTCACACTGTTTTTAAATAGATAGCGCTGGTTTGTGTCGTGCAAATAAACAGCGTAAGGGTTTTCAAAATTAAATTTTATAACACCCAATGCATTGTCGTCTCCACTACCCTGTTGTACAAGAAAAGGAATTCCATTTGTATACCTGGTCCAATCAATTGTTGATGCATCTACATGTTCACCCTTACCATTTATAAGATACAGGCCCTTCTTCGACAGATAGGCTGAGTTTTTTTTAAGAGCGGGAAGCATGTCTTTTTTTATGATACTCGTTGGCACAGTCCATGTGGGGTACAATACCATATTACTTATAGCACTTGTAATATGTGGTGTTGGAGTAGTTGGTTTACCGCAAATTATTTTTGAAGAAAATACAACTGTATTGCCACTCAAAACTTTTAAGTAAAATGAAGGCAGGTTTACCCAAATAAATTTGTCAGGCATTACATCGGGTAGCATCTTATACCTATCAAGTGTAATGGCAGCAACATTAAATTTTTGTCTGTCTGTAAAATTGAGTTTCTTAACGACACTATTGCCTATTTTTCCATCAACGGTCAACCCATTATCCGCTTGGTATTTTTTTACGATACTCCGTAATTGATTACTGTCAATAATAGTTGCTGTTTCTACCCCTTCTTCAGCCATTCTTTGTTTGAATAATTTTATAAAGGAGATCGAATCTTTGCTTGGATAATTTAAAAATGTGTACACGCTATTATCCATGCTATCAATAAACTTTTTTAGTGCAATTTTTAATTTTTTATAATCATCAAAGGTTGGTTCAACATCTCTTAGTATATCTTCCGGTGTTTTTCCGAGCTTTAACTTTACAAAATTTGCATTAAAAAAAGTATTGTACTTAGCAGTATCGTTTTTGTAAGATAAGCTGTCAGGTACAAGTCTGCCCTGCTTTAAATCTTTTAGTAAGGCCACAAATGCATCAGAAAAAAGAACATCTGCATTCGCCCACATTAAGGCATCCATTTTTTTAAGAGAATCAGGCTGTACCAAATTTGTTAACCGTTTTAATTCGTCGTAATGATAATCTTCTTTATACAACCCACTCCGCCCACAAGTATCAATAAAATTTAAAAGGTTAGTTGCGCTGTTATTAAATTTTTCATGATTGCTCCAAAACGCAAGATGTTTATTTTGATCGTATACAAATTTGAGCACACCGTAATATAAAAGCGAAGTTGAGTCGGGCAAGCTTTCATTTTTACCTGCTGCAACAATCATATTTTCAATGTTCGCTTTTACACGCACATCCATTTGTGATGCATCGGTGATAAGATCATTTTTAGGGCTGTCTTTGCACGATAAAAAACCAACAAACAGTAAAAAAATCACTGCGCAGATTGGTTTAAAATGGCGATACATAAATATAAATTTATATTTTAAAGATAGTTTTTATAGGGGAAATTTGCATATTAAATAACTACTTTGCAAAAACATCTTCATTCCTTTTAAATGAAATATTACATAATTGCAGGTGAAGCCAGCGGAGATTTACACGGTAGTAATCTAATAAAAGAAATCATTGTTAAAGATGCCGCAGCAAACATTCGTTGCTGGGGAGGCGACAAAATGCAACATGCCGGCGCATTGCTTGTTAAACATTACCGGGATCTTGCTTTTATGGGGTTTACAGAAGTAATAAAAAACCTCCCAACTATTTTTAAAAATATTGCTTTTTGTAAAAAAGATATTACCGCATTTGAGCCAGATGTGCTCATCTTAATAGACTACCCGGGCTTTAATATGCGCATTGCAAAATGGGCACACCAACAAAAAATAAAAGTCATTTATTACATATCACCACAAATTTGGGCATGGAAGGAAAACCGGGTTCACTCTATAAAAAGAGATATAGATAAGATGCTTGTTATTCTCCCTTTTGAAAAAGATTTTTACAAAAAATTTAATGTTGACGTAGACTATGTTGGGCATCCATTAGCAGAAGTTATCAGTAATTTTAATACAGCAAATCCAAATATCAAGAAGGAAAAAATTATAGCTATTTTACCAGGCAGCCGCAAACAGGAAATTTTAGTTAAACTGCCAATCATGTTGCAGGTAGCAAATTATTTTCCTGATTATAAATTTATAGTTGCAAAAGCCCCGGGGGTTGAAGACAATTTTTACGAAGAGATTTTAAAACCTTATAATAATGTATCGTCGGTGTCTGATCAAACTTATAACCTGCTCGCAAAATCAGCAGCAGCATTGGTTACAAGCGGCACAGCAACATTAGAGACCGCCCTTTTTAAAGTGCCGCAAATAATATGTTACAAGGGTGGAAAGATATCTTATGAAATTGCTAAAAGGCTTATTAAGATAAAATTTATTGGGCTCGTAAATCTTATTATGAACAAAGAGGTTGTGAAGGAATTAATACAAGATGAGCTTAATGTAGAAAACCTTGTTACAGAATTAAAGCTGTTGCTGCAAGATGAATTAAGAAGAGATAAAATTAAAAGCGATTACGATAATCTATTTAATTTACTCCACGGTTCGGGCAATGCCTCCGCAAATGCCGCCCAAAAAATTCATCAATTTTTAACTTCGTAAAAGTTTTATAGCAAGCACAATCATTGCAAAAATAAACAGCAAAATACTTAACCGGTTAATGCCGTGCATATACTTCATCCACTGTGTACTTTTATCGTTGGGGTCTTTTTTGACAATGTATAAATATTGTCCAATTTGCCTAAGTATGCCCATATTGTTTTTTTTAACTAACATTTGATAGCGTAAAAATACACAACATATTTATAATAGCCTGTTCGTAAATTTCTAAATGCAGGGTAAATGGATCAAACGCATTTTTATTTCCTTTTTCACAACACAATAGCAATAAAATTTCAATTATTTGGGGCTGTGTGCTCTAAATAAATAGCAGCATTTGTTCAGGCTGTTGCGGGCTCCGCTTTGCTGCGGTACCACCGTTGGCGGCACTTCCCCTGCACATCCTGCAGCCCTTCAACGTTAAACCATTAATCAACACTATTGCAGGCAGTCGGTATTTTTCAACATGCAGCCAATTAACAGCTTGCTTTTTATACTTTTGCCCGTTATGACAAGAGAGGAAAAATTTATGCAGGAAGCTATAGCGCTTTCAAAAGAAGGAATGAAAAACAATGACGGCGGACCATTTGGATGTGTAATTGTAAAAGAAAATATGATTGTAGGGCGTGGCAATAATAAAGTAACCTCTACAAACGACCCCACAGCACATGCCGAGGTTGTAGCAATTAGAGATGCATGTAAAAATTTAAATAGTTTTCAGCTGAAAGACTGCGAAATATATACATCTTGTGAGCCTTGCCCCATGTGCCTCGGCGCAATTTATTGGGCAAGACCAAAAGCTATTTATTTTGCCAATAATAGAGAAGATGCTGCAGCTGCAGGTTTTGATGATTCGATGTTGTACGACGAGATGAAATGCAGCATTACCGAAAGAAAAATTCCCATAACAGCAATCGGCAGGGTCGACGCCATTAAAGTTTTTGAAGCATGGAAATTAAATACTGAAAAAATTAAATATTGATTCTCAATATAAATTGAAATCTAATTATTTCTTAATTGTTTTATTTTTTAAGAGGTAGTTAAATCCAACAGTTAGATTTCTCAAGTCCGCACCTAATAAGCCTGCATCTAAATAAAAACTTTGAGTTGTTTGTTTTCTTGTGGGTTGATTAGGAAAAAAACTTTTAGTTGTACCTATGCCGTAAGCAACACTTAAAAACTGATTTGAAGTTGACAAATTCACAACAAACCTTTCGGTAAGCTGATATGCTAAAATAGGGGCAATATATAATCCTATCCCGAATGATTTTGTTTCCCCTTTTTCAAGGTTACTCGTGTAATTGAAGTTTGAAAAATTAAACCCTGAAAAAGCATTACCTCCAATACCAAAAAAAAGTTTGTTGGCTAATTTTTTATATTTGGTCAGTCCGTATGTTAAATTAATGCTGTTTGAAAAATAACGACCTACGTTATTAGGCAATTGATCTCTACTATAACTATGCCCGTAATAAATGGACCCGGTTTTTAAAAAATTATCCTTTGTAAATTTTCCAAATGTAAAACTTCCCCCAACGTTATATCCATAGGGTTTTCTGTCAGGGTTCAAATCATTAAAAACTTTACCGGTGTTAAAACTTAACGTAGTCCCTAATACTTTTTGCCCTCTTGTGCCAAATTGAGCAAAAGAATTTGTAACAAAAAAAACTAGCATAAAAAATAAAAAGTGTCTCATAATAATGTTTGGGTGGGTTAACTAAATTTTTCAAAAGAGTGATCCAACTTGAATTTAGCTGCACAAGGGTTTGTTATTTTTCAAAAAACCACCACTTCTTTTTTAATACCTCAGGCTTTAATTTAAACCTGCCAATGGCATTTTCTTTAATGTGGGTAACTGCTTCTTCAACAGAATCTGTAAATAAACAAAGGTTTAAATCTTCAGGAGAAATGGTAGCTTTTTCTTTCATCATTTCAATATGCGCCATAATATCTTTGTGAAATGCCTTGTCAAAAATAATGATCGGAAACTGGCTTATCATTTTTGTCTGGATAAGTGTGAGGGCTTCAAAATATTCATCAAGCGTACCAAAGCCGCCCGGCATTACAACAAAAGCATAAGAATATTTTATGAGCAGCGTTTTGCGAACAAAAAAGTATTTTATGTTCACCCATTTGTCTAAATATGGATTGTGGTGCTGCTCGTGAGGAAGCACGATATTGCAACCAACGCTACGACCTCCCACTTGTTTTGCGCCCCTATTTGCCGCTTCCATTATGCCAGGGCCGCCACCGGTTAATATCGTAAAACCCAGCTTTGCAATTTCACCCGCAATAATTTCAGTTTGCTTGTAATAAACATGATCTTCTTTAAACCTTGCTGAGCCAAAAATAGTTACGCAAGGTCCTGCAAAATGAAGGCTTCTAAAACCTTTTATAAATTCGGTTAATACACTAAAAGCAAACTTAAAATCCTTCCACCTGTTTTGCGGACCTTCTAAAAACTTAATCTCTGATTTTGTCATTTGATTAAAATAATATGAATGTTTTATAGTTACATGAGTAATTAAAATAAAGTTATCCTAAAAAATATACTATGCCAGTTTTTAATTGGCTATTATTAAATGAAGCAAATATGCAAATTGCTTTTTTTAAAAACTAAGAAATATTAGAAAATTTTCTATGCAATTGTAATAAAACAACTACAATAACGTTTAAAAGAAAATATTGAGTTTTTAGCCGCAAGATTATAGTATTTCGTTAAGAACAAAAGCAAGTTTTAAATGAAATAATTACTTAGACTTATTATGATTTACTGCCAAAAGTTCACAAATACAAAGACACTTATGAAAATTATACGAACGTTTATATTAGGCGCATTGTTAAGTATTACAAGTTTAATTACCAAAGCTCAACTTACCATAAATAGTGGTGCGACATTTAATATACAAAGCGGCGCCCTTGTAGTTGTACAGGGAGATGTTACCGGAAGTTCAGATATCATCGGTGCCGGAAGCCTTTCACTGAAAGGCGCTGCCATTCAAAATATAAATATGAATGGTTTTGCTGTTCAGAATCTTATAGTTGACAACTTATCAAATACCAATGTAACAGGAAATTTAAAAGTTAATAATTCGGTTACTTTCACTAATGGAAAATTAATTTTAGGTAATAACAATGTTACACTTGCAGCTGCAGAAACGAATTTAAGCATGGCAACAAGCAAGTTTTTTGAAACCAATGGAACAGGTGTTGTAAGCAAAGAATTAAATGCCGATATAAGTAATTATGTAATTCCAGTTGGTTTAGGCACAGATTATATGCCTGTATCAATCTCAAACACTGGAAGTATTTATACAGCCGCATCAATAAGCGCTAGGGTAAAGGCCAATGCAAGTGCAAATAAACATCCACGTACTGAAAGCTATTTACTTAATACATGGCCGATAACAAAAACCGGCATAACAGGCGGTACAACAAATGCTGTTGCCACTTATATTGACCCCACAAAAGTTGTAGGAACAGAGGGTGATTTAAAAGGCTTTTATTGGGATGGAACAAACTGGAGTTTAACAGGCGGTAATCAAAACACAACCTCTAATACAGCGGGTGCGGATATCACAACAAATTCTGGGGAAATATATGCCATGAATAAATTTGTGTTACTCAATACAAAAATCTTTTTACAGGCCGCTTATAATCCTTTAACCCCCGGCTTAATGGATGATAAGCTAAGAACAACTGTTGCATACACCGCCGGCAATGCACCTACCGGTAATTTGTTACCTTCCTCAGACCCCTACAGAACTGCAGCATACGCGACAAACTTTATACACGTTGCTAATAGTGTTGCTGAGACTGTTACCAACGCAAGTGTTTTTAACGACCAGACTAACCCAAATAAAAACATAGTTGACTGGGTATTTTTAGAATTAAGAAGCAATGTTGCAACGCCAACAACTGTATTACAAACAAGGTCGGGTCTTTTATTAAGAGACGGTTCTGTTGTGGATGTAGATGGTGTAAGTCCAATTTATTTCAAGAATTCTGACCCCGCAAATATTTTAAATTTATATGTGGCAGCTAGGCATAGAAATCACATTGGTTTAAGAAGCTCAACTATAAAAACGCTCGATATATTATCATCGCCTGTTGCCCTAAATTTAACTTCTAATTCAAACACGCTTGGTGGCTTTGGTGCAAATTTAGCTACAGGTGTTTGTGGCCTTTATGCAGGAAATATAAACTTGAATGGCAATGTAAGGGTGTCCGGTGCGTCAGCAGCATTGAGCGATTTTGAACAGCTAAAATCCTTACTAGGTACTTCATTAATTTTAAGTAATAGTTACTCCGCCGGAGATGCAAATATGAACCGAACAGTTCGTGTCTCAGGAGCCTCTGCTACTCTATCTGACTTTGAATATATAAAATCTATTTTAGCCACAAGTCTTATTATAACACAACCAACATTCTAGTAATTCAAACCTTTATCGACCCTTCATGAAAAAACTAATTATACTTTCTTTTTTAGTAGCTGCCATTACAACAGCAAAATCACAAGCAACTTATTTTCAGACGCAGGTAAAAAAATCTGCCTCTGGAACTAGCTTAGAATTTTACATGCGCCCGAATCCCACAGGTTCTAATATAAATTTGAAATTCGACAACCTTGATTTCTTTCTTAGATGGCCTAGTACAGACGTATCACCGATAACAGGTGCACCTGTTGTAAATACTATCGATTTTCCTGGGCTTACAATTACACAACAAGCTAGCGATAATCCTTACGGCCCTGAGAGTGGTTATGTAATTAGAGAATGGACATCGCCTTCTGCTGGGTCAACTAATACCGCTATTACCTATACGGCAGGGCAAGAATATCTTGTTTTTTCTGTACCGGTAAGTAACGTAATATCGAGTAATATTGAATTAGCCGGTAATAATGAGGATGGTATTCCTTACTATTTTACGGTTACAAAAAACACAGCTGGTGTTGGCGGCGAATCAGATCAAACATCACATAACGTAACAAACGGAAGTGTAAATAATCAACTGTTTTATGGTGCTTCTGGATCACTTTCAGAAACGCCAGGATCAGCGGGTAAAAACTTTTATCAAAAAATAACATTCAGTGTTCTTCCAGTAAAATTCACTTCGTTTAGTGCTAATAAAAAAGATGACAATGCTGCTTTAAACTGGACAGTTGAAAATGAAACATCAGCAGTTGACCGTTATGAAATTGAAAGAAGTTTGGGCGGGTCTGTGTTCGACAAATTAACCACACTTCAAAAATCAAATAGTGGAAATGGGTATAGCTATCTAGATAGAAACATTTCCGCAGTAAAAAGCAATGGTCTAATATACTATCGTGTAAAGCAAATAGATGTAGATGGGCGTTTTGTTTACTCCGAAGTAAAAAATGTAAAAAATTCCAATAAGAATTCGTTTATTTCTAACTACCCCAATCCGGTACATGATATCACAACACTTCAAATTAATGCGCCTGAAAATATTGAGGTAAGTTATAGCCTATTAGGTAGTAATGGGAAAACGATACAGCGTGGTGTAATACAAGCTTTAAAAGGAATTAATAGAGAACGAATTTCAATGACCAACTATACTACAGGTAATTATTTATTAAAAGTAATGATGGGCAATAATTTAGAGACCTTAAAAATTATAAAAGAATAATAGCAATTAAATGAAGTTAGGGAACATCAAAAAAAGCTATGAAATTAATATTTCATAGCTTTTTAGTTTTAAGTAATATTTATTTTAATTGAATGACATATAGAAAAGTTGTTGCCTAAATTACAAACCTTATTCAATTCAATTTAATCTATTGCTATAAACGCCACAGTATTTAAAGCATCGGAGGATAGACAGCAACAAAATGATTTAATAGTTATAATTTTAACCAATTCATTTACGCACGCTATAGTTTTTATCTATAATGACACTTATACAACTGGAATACATTGTTGCACTGGATTCTTTTAAGCATTTTGGTAAAGCAGCAGCCCATTGCCACATTGCACAGCCTTCTTTAAGCTTACAGGTACAAAAGCTTGAAGAAGAATTAAAGACAACTATTTTCTCTAGAAAAGGAATGCCAATTACCACCACAGAAACAGGCGCCATCATTATTGAGCAGGCTAAAAAAATATTGGCAGAAACTGCCATGGTTGAGCAACTGATTCAACAACAAAAAAACAGTGTGGAAGGGCATTTAAAAATTGGAATTATTCCTACGCTTGCACCTTATTTATTACCGTTGTTTTTATACTCATTTATTAAAAAATATCCGGCTGTAAAATTGAGTATTAGCGAATTAACAACTGAAAAAATTATAAAACGGTTAAACAATGGTAGCATCGATATTGGTATTCTGGCAACACCCCTAGCACATCCTGAACTTAAAGAAGAAGTTTTGTTTAACGAAGAATTTATTGCCTACGTTTCAAAAAGAGAGAAAATGTTTGCAAAAAAATATATTCTTGCTTCAGATATTGATCCCAACCGTTTGTGGTTGGCAGAAGAAGGCCACTGCCTACGCAGTCAAACCCTTAACCTATGCGAGTTACAAAAAAATTCAACTATTGAAAAACATTTGGAGTACGAAACCGGCAGCATAGAAACACTAAAGAATTTTGTGGAAAAAAATGGCGGTATTACCTTGCTACCGGAGCTTTCCACGTTAGATATGAGTGCTTCTAAAAAAGCAATGCTCCGCTATTTTAAGAGCCCTGCACCTGCAAGAGAAATTAGCATTGTTACCATAAAAGGTTTTATAAAAACACGGCTTATGACTCTTTTAAAAAACTGCGTTATAGAAAATCTGCCACCTGAACTTACACGTAAAAAGAAATTACAAGTAATTGAAATTGCGTAAAATGTTAATGCAGTTTCTTTTCTTTTGCATACAGGTAATTTAATACCACAAGTATAAATCCCTTAAGCGAATCAAGTAAAAGATTATCTGTTTTTTTAAAACTTACGTACACTCCTATTCCCAGGCCAATCCACCAACAGCCAAGTATATAAATTAAAATTTTGTAGCCACTGTTATTATTCTTTAGCCCAATAAATGCATAAACGATCAGTATAGATACAAGCAGACAGAACCAGGCAATTATATAACCTAAAAAAGAAGTTTCGTTGCTATAGACCATGCCGAACAAACCCAATGCCGTAACAGGTTTAAAAAAACACAAAATGGTTAATGCGGTTTCAATTACAAATGCAATGATCAACGTTATGTAGAGTAAATTCTTCTTCATTATGTATGTTTGGTGTTTTAATGGCATTGTTTTAAAATCCTAAAATAGACGAAAAGGCGCAGATAAAACATTCTACCATAAAAAATATCAGGCATTTTATTATTTACTTACAAATAATTATTAAAAGAAATATTGTAGTATTTTGTAGTACTAAAACTAAAAACCATGCGCAATATTTTGCTCTTCATGCTCTCATGTATTATTTCTTTTAATGTAGTTGCCCAAAAAACAACTGCTATCAAATGCGGTGCTGTGCTGGATGTGCGCACCGGGCAATTAAATAAAAACGTAACCATCGTTGTAAAAGACAATAAAATTGAATCCATTTCACCGGCAGGTGCAATGGTGAAAATTAAAGCAGATACCGTTATAGATTTATCTGCTTATACCATTCTACCTGGTTTAATAGATTGCCATACACATGTACTTTTACAGGGCGATATTACCAGCGAAGATTATGATGTACAGCTTTTAAAAGAATCAATACCATACCGCACTATACGAGCAGTACGCAGTTGTGGCATTGCTTTGCAAAATGGCTTTACCACATTAAGAGATCTTGGTACAGAAGGCGCGGGTTATGCAGATGTTGATTTAAAAAAAGCAATTAAAAACGGTGAAATGGTTGGCCCACGAATGTTCGTATCCACACTCGCCATCAACACAACCGGGCACTATCCAATTAGTGAAGCTGCTTACTCATGGGAGTTAACATTACCAAAAGGCTTACAGGAAATTACGGGTGCAGATGAAGCCCGCCGTGCCGTGCGCACACAAATTGCCCATGGTGCTGATTGGATTAAAATTTATGCCGACAGAACTTATCGCAAATTAGAAGATGGCAGCTACCGCAGCCTGCAAAATTTTACTACAGATGAAATAATGGCCATAGGCGATGAAGTAAAACGCAGCAACAGAAAGCTTGCAGCCCATGCTGTAACAAGAGATGGAATTTTAGCAGCAATTAGTGCTGGTGCATCTTCTATTGAACATGGTTTTGGTATGGATGATGAGTGTATGCAAACAATGGCAAAGAAAAATATATACTGGTGCCCTACCATTTATGTAAACGATTTTGTTGCCGACGGTCGTGCTAAAGCTGGAAGCCCAATAAATAAATATTTTGCTGAAAGCGAGCCTACTGTTTTTAAGAAGGCAATGGCTGCAGGCGTAAAAATTGCATACGGAACTGATATTGGCGGCTACGATTGGAATGTTGCACAAACAAAAGATTTTGAGTTCATGGTAAAATACGGCTACACCGCATTACAAGCCATACAAACCGCTACCATTAATGGCGCAGACTTACTTTCACAGCCATTACTTGGCGAAATTAAAGTAGGCAACTATGCAGATATTATTGCAGTTGCCGGAGACCCAACCCAAAATGTAAAAGTTTTGGAAAAAGTAAAATGGGTAATGAAAGATGGTGCGATTTATAAATCGGTAAAATAATTTTGGGGCTGTCGGCTTACAATCTGTGTTCAGATTCTGTTCCGGCTTTACGCTGTACCTCCTCCGCCGTTGGCGGATGCGGTGCCGCTGCAATCCGGCAGCCTTTCATCAATATAACTTTTATCAACTGGTCCACTTTTTATGCGGACTTTTTTATAAGCAAAAATTTATTTCGCTTAAAGCAGGTAGTATTTTAAAAAGTCATTTTAATCAATCTCAGAAAACCTTTCCGTAAAAGTTCAAAGCTTTGGCGCTTTGATAATTTAGCCTCATATCGTGTAATAAATACACTTAATTTTAAGAATGAAATATTCAGTTTTTATCTTTATTACATTGCTTGTTTTATCATGCGAACAATCAAAAAATAATGTGTCAGTTGAAAAAGATACCAACAGTGTAATTGCAAAAGTTGATACAGGCAATATACCAGCAAATGATCCACCTGTAAAAAATGCAACAAAAATTTGGGTTGCAGATATTGATCGAAAAAAAATTACACCGCAAGAACTGGTAGGTTTTGCAAAAACATTAATCGGCATTCCTTATAAATATGCATCTACCGATCCTACTATTGGTTTTGATTGTTCAGGTTTTATAACATTTGTATTTAACCATTTTGATATTGTAGTGCCAAGATCTTCTATAGACTTTACCGATATTGGTAATAAAGTAGATTTGGCAAATGCAAAGGAAGGAGATTTGATTTTATTCACCGGAACCGTGGACTCCATTCGCACAGTGGGACATATGGGTATTGTTACAGAAAATATTGACACCCTAAAATTTATTCACTCAACTTCGGGGCGGGCAAATTCAGTAACTATTAGCAATTTCACCGACCACTATAAAAATAGGTTTGTAAAAGTTATCAGGGTATTTGCTGATTGATGTTATAAAAAAAAGTTACGTTGGTAAAAAAATACCAATGAGCTTTTTTCTGATTTCTTTACAGTGTATCTGTATGAAATTTTTCACATTGATAAACCTTTTTGCTTTGATTGCAAACCCCAACCTTTATACATTTACCGTAATCGTATTGTAATGTCGGTTTTTAAAAACACGTGAAGAATTTACTAAAACTAATTTCGAAAAATTACCATTTTACATGAAAAAACTTTTTAACAATCTTACCTTTTGGGTGCTTGCAGCAATTCTAATCGGTGCACTCTTAGGGCATTTTGCTCCTTCTGTTGCAATTCAAATGCAGCCCTTGGGTAAATATTTTATAGAGCTGGTAAAATTATTTATTTATCCTATTATCTTTCTTACCATTTCTTTAGGCATCAGTGGTATGGGCGATTTAAAAAAGGTAGGCAGGGTTGGCGGCAAAGCACTTCTATATTTTGAGGTTGTCACCACATTCGCATTGCTTATTGGTATTGTAGCTGCATTCCTTATAAAACCGGGCAGCGGTGTTCAAATAAACACTTTAAAAGCTGCAGATATTACACAGTATACAACCGCTGCAAAATCATTTAGCTGGTTAAAGTTTTTAAAAGATAATATTACCATTCAGGTCCTCTTATTGTCTATCATCTTTGGTATTTTTTTAAGCAGCTACTCTAATGCAAAAAAGATAACAGCGCCTCTCTCAACCACATCAAAATATATTTTTAAAGCACTTGCTTTTGTAATGCTGTTTGCACCAATCGGTGCATTTGGGGGCATGGCATTTACCATAGGCAAATATGGTATCGCAACATTGTTGCCGTTGGGGAAATTAATGCTGACAGTTTATTTAACGATGGCTGTTTTTATTTTTGTAGTGTTGGGTTTAATTATGCGTTATTGCAAAATAAATATCTTCCGTTTTTTAAATTATATCAAAGAAGAACTTCTTATTGTGCTTGGCACATCTTCATCTGAAGCAGCTTTACCATCACTCATGCAAAAACTAGAAAACATGGGTTGCGGCAAAGCAGTGGTTGGCTTGGTAGTACCGGCAGGATATTCATTTAATTTAGACGGCACTACCATTTATCTTTCTATGGCAGTCCTTTTTTTATCGCAGGTATTTAATGTTGAGCTAACAATGGGACAAATCTTTACAGTCATCGGTATCTTAATGCTAACTTCTAAAGGCGCTGCAGGCGTTACAGGCAGCGGTTTTATAGTACTTGCCTCTACACTTTCAGCAGTAAAAATAATTCCTGTTGAAGGGCTTGCATTGCTGCTCGGTGTAGATAGATTTATGAGTGAGGCAAGAGCCATTACAAACTTTATTGGCAATGGGGTAGCTACCATTTTCATAGCTAACAGCGAAAAAGATTTTGACAGACAAAAAATGCAACATGCTTTTGCTAAAGAAGTTTATGAATACGATACAAATCCGATCGACCATAATCCTTCTAACAACATCTACAAGAGCAAATGACCCATACTTTTCTAGTTCCAAAATTATTTTTATTTCTTGCTTTCGCTTTTCATTTCATCATTTCATTTTCGTAAATTTCAGTCCTTAAACTAACTTATGATTAAACTAATTACTTGTGTTGCTGCTTTGTTTACAGTTGTAATTGCAAATGCACAAAAAGAAAAACGCAATATTTCTTCCACAGATTCTGCCTTGTTCAGCAATGTAAAATACAGGCAGGTAGGCCCATTTAGAGGTGGCCGGAGCGGCACTGTTGCAGGAAGTTTTAAAAATAAAAACACTTTTATATTTGGAGCAACGGGTGGTGGTGTATTTAAAACTACTGATGGTGGCAGCAACTGGAAAAACATTTCAGACAAATATTTTGGTGGCTCAATTGGAGCAGTAGCCATTGCCCCAAGTGACGAAAGCGTTATATATGTGGGCGAGGGTGAAGCCACTTTGCGGGGAAATGTAAGCGAAGGCCTTAACGGAGTTTGGCGCAGCGATGATGGCGGCAGAAGCTGGAAAATACTTTCCCTTAAAAATACCAGACATATTAGCAGAATAATTGTTCATCCAAAAAATCCAGATATCGTTTGGGTTGCCGCCATCGGCCATTTGTTTGGTGCAAGTGAAGACCGTGGCGTTTATAAAACAATGGACGGCGGTAAAACATGGCGCAAAGTTTTGTTTGTAAACGCAAATGCGGGCGCAGCAGAACTTGTTATGGAACCTGGCAATCCTTCTACCTTATACGCAGGCACATGGAACGTAAAACGCACGCCGTACAGCTTTGAAAGTGGTGGCCCAGGAAGTGGTTTGTGGAAGAGTACTGACGCAGGTGAAACATGGGTGAATTTGATGGATAAAAAAGGAATGCCTAAAAAAGAAGTTATTGGCAATATTGGTATAACTGTAAGTGCAGTAAACCCTGAAAGAATTTATGCTTTGATAGAGTGTAAAAGCCGTGGATTATACCGCAGCGACGATGGTGGAAACACTTGGGAAAAACAAACAGATGATGCAAATATTTGCCAGCGTGCCTGGTACTTCAGCAAAATATTTGCAGATACAAAAAATGAAAATATTGTTTATGCTTTAAACGTGGGAATGTATAGAAGCACGGACGCAGGTAAAACATTTAAACCAATCAATACACCGCACGGCGATCACCATGATCTTTGGATTGACCCAGATGATGCCAACAGAATGATTGTTGCAGATGATGGTGGCGCACAGGTAAGTTTTGATGCGGGCAACAACTGGAGCACCCTTCAAAACCAGCCAACGGCGCAGTTTTACAGGGTTTCAACAGATAACCATTTTCCTTACAGAATTTTGGCCGCACAGCAGGATAACAGTACAGTGCGAATTTTAAGCAGCAGTAATGGCGGGCAAATTTCAACGGACGACTGGTCGCCAACAGCTGGTGCAGAAAGTGGTTATGTAGTTGCCGATCCACTAAATCCTGATATTGTTTATGGCGGCAATTATGGCGGATACCTAAGTAGGCTGGATCACAAAACCGGAGAAAATAGAGCCATCAGTGTATATCCTGATAACCCGATGGGCGCAGGAGCCAGCTCGACAAAATATCGTTTTCAATGGAACTTCCCTATCTTTTTCTCACCGCATAATCCTAAAAAATTGTACGTGGGTGGTCAGCATTTATTTGCCACAGAAAACGAGGGACAATCATGGAAAGTTATTAGTCCGGATTTAACAACAAACGACACTGCAAAACAGAGATCAAGTGGTGGGCCAATTACACAAGACAATACTTCAGTAGAATATTATTGTACCATTTTTGCAGCTATTGAAAGCCCATATGAAAAAGATTTGTTGTGGACAGGTAGTGATGACGGCCGTGTAAATGTGAGCAAAGATGGTGGCAAAAACTGGAGCGATGTAACGCCGCCAACAGCAGGAAAACTGATGATGTGGAATTGTATTGACGCTGATCCATTTAAAAAAGGTGCGGCATATATTGTTGGTACAAAATACAAGATGGATGATTTTAAACCATATATTTTTAAAACAGAAGATTATGGTAAAACCTGGAAAGAAATTACGACAGGTATTCCATCCATGCATTTTGCAAGAGCAATTCGTGCTGATAAAAAGCGAGCAGGATTATTGTACGCGGGCACAGAATATGGCATGTATATAAGTTACAACGATGGCGCAAATTGGCGGCCATTCCAATTAAATTTACCAATGGTGCCTATTACTGATATGACGATTAAAAATAACGACCTGATTGTTGCAACACAGGGTCGTGCACTTTGGGTAATTGACGATCTCACAACCATACAACAGTTTGATGAAACAGTGTTAGATAAAAAATTATTTGTTCTACCGGTAAATGAAAGTTACAGGCGTGAAGGATTTGTAAATATGAATGTAAAAAATGCAGGTACAAATGCCGCTAATGGTGCAATCATTAATTTTTATGCAAACGAAATTAGTGACAGTAGTAAGGGCGTAATTGTGTTGATGGATAAAAACAAAAAAGAAATAAAAAGATTTGCCACTGATGCCAAAGAAAAAAATGACAAGGTAGAAATTGTGAAGGGTATGAATAGTTTTGTATGGAATATGAATTACCCTGAAGCTGAAAAAATTGATGGAATGATTTTATGGAACGGTGCCGTAGGAAGCCCGAAAGCCATACCTGGCCTATATTACGTAAAAGTAAAAGTGGACAAAGATTCTATGGAGCGCCCTTTTACAATATTACCAAACCCTGCATACAATATTACGCAACAAGATTATGAAGATCAATTTAATACCCTCATTAGTATACGGGATAAATTTACAGAAATTCAAAAGGCAATTAAAAGCATTAGAGATGTGCGCAGCCAAATAAATGATTTCGCAGAACGCCAGGGTAAGGATTTACCAAAAGAAATAAAGCAAAAAGGCGATACCATAAACAAACAGCTCACGGCTGTTGAAGAAGCTTTATACCAAACAAAAGCTAAGAGTGGGCAGGATGTTTTGAATTATCCCATTAGGTTAAACGATAAAATAAGTGGCTTGTTTGATTATGCAGGTAGTGGTTACAACCCACCAACTGTGCAGGTTAAGCAGGCTTACAATGAACTTGCAGCATTGACAGATATTCAGCTAGCTAAATTAAAAAGTTTAATGGATATCGATGTAGTGGAATTAAATAAAATGATCAGAGAAAAAGCAGTACCTGTAATTGGTGCAAAAAAGACTGTATAAATTTTAAAAATAAATTTTTTAAAAGGATTGAATTTTTTCAATCCTTTTTTTATTTGAACTAACATGGTAATAATTCATGTCAGCTTAAAAGCTGAGCATCTTTTAAAGCGGGCCGACTGCAGATTTTGATTTAATTTTACCATCAAAACAAAATAATTATGCAATCACTAAAAGGAAAAATAGCTTTGGTTACCGGCGCAGGTAAAGGGATAGGGAAGGCTGTAGCAATGGCGTTGGCAAATGAAGGTTCACATGTGGGGCTTATTGCACGTACCCAAAAAGATTTAGATGAAGTTGCCGCTGCTATAAAATTATTGGGTGTAAATGTGGCAACAGCAACTGCAGATATTAGCAATATGGAAGAAGTAAATAGTGCTGTAGAAAAGATTAAAAATGAACTTGGTACAATTGATATCTTGATTAATAATGCCGGCACAGGAACTTTCGGAAAGTTTTTAGATGTGGAACCGGCTGTTTGGGAAAACATGATCAAAGTAAATTTGTTTGGTGTGTATTATGCTACCCGTGCAGTTTTACCGGCGATGATTGAAAAACAATCAGGCGACATCATAAATATTTCTTCTACGGCAGGCAAAGCAGGCGGCGCCATAACAAGTGCATACAGCGCTTCTAAATTTGCTGTATTTGGTTTGGGAGAAAGTTTAATGCAGGAAGTACGTAAACACAATATTCGTGTAACAACTTTGGCGCCAAGCACGATCGTTACTGAGCTTGCGCAGAGTGCAAACTTAATTACAGGTGATGCAGAAAGAGTAATGCACCCTGAAGATTTTGCAGAATTTATTATTGCGCAACTAAAATTAAACCGCCGGATGCTGCTAAAAGAAGCAAGTCTTTTTTCAACCAATCCATAAAATTTTAATATTAAAAAAGGGGCGAAACAATCTTATTTGTTTCGCCCCTTTTAACTTTAAAAGAATATGTACATCATAACTTAACAGTGGCTTTTAATTCGATGGCATCACTTCCTCCGCCTACTAAAATATCAAAAGCAGCCTTATCCATTACCCATTCATTTTTTAGATCATTAAAATATTTAAAAGCACTATCATCTAACTTAATGCTAACTGTTTTTTGTTCACCTGCAGCAAGCGTTATTTTATCAAAACCCTTCAATTCTTTTTCGGGTCTTGGCAATGCAGCATTTTGTTCATGAACATACAATTGCACCACTTCTGCGCCCGGCACCTTGCCCGTATTTTTCAACGTAAAAGTTGCAGTTACATTTTTACCAACTGCAGATAATTTTAAATTACTGTATTCAAAATTTGTGTAAGAAAGCCCATGTCCAAATGCAAATTGCGGCGCTACTTTATAGGTATCATAATAGCGATACCCAACATAAATATCATCGTGATAATTTACCAATAAACTTTTAGCAGTGTCACCAGGGTATTCTCCCAAGGCAAAAGATGGATTGTCTTCTAACTTTTTTGGAAAAGTCATTGGCAGTTTACCCGATGGATTAACTGCGCCAAATAAAATTTTTGCAAGGGCGTTTCCTCCTTCCATGCCTGCATACCAGTTTTCAATAATAGCCGGTGTATTGTTTATCCACTTGGTCATGTCAATTGAGCCACCCATTAATGTAACAACCATTTTAGAATTTACTTTTAAGATTTGCTGTAACAACTCATCTTGTCCAAAAGGCATATCCATATCTGGTTTGTCTACATCTTCTGCATCGTATGCATTATCGCCCCACACATCATACCTGTACCCGTGCGTGCTTCCACCAACATAAATAACCACATCACTTTTCTTTGCAAGTGCAACAGCTTCATCAATCATTTGTTGGTTGGCGCCACCACCTCTTTTAATTTCATAGCCTTGAGCGTATTCAACTTTAATGCCGTTACCTGCAATATTTTTAATACCATCTAACGGAGTTACTTCGTAAAATGCTCGAACCTGCGAACTACCACCGCCCATAGATTGTTTTCTTGCTGCATTAAAACCAATGACCGCAATACTCTTGACATTACTTCTGTTAAGCGGCAAAATATTATTTTCATTTTTTAATAAAACAATCCCTTCTTCCGCAATATTTGCAGCCGTTTGCTGGTGTGCTTTTGTGTTGTAATCTCCTTTCTTTAATTTTCCATCTATCATACCTGTTTTAAACATTACATACAATATCCTGCTTACTTTATCATCCAGTATATGTTCAGAAAGTTTCCCTGCTTTTAACAACGCAAGCAGATTATTTCCAAAGAAGAATTTGTTGTAATCAGGGTTGGGCAACATGCGAAGATCCGTACCCATTTCCAGATCTAATCCATTCCAGTAAGCTTCTTCTGTATTGTGCACTGCATCCCAGTCGCTCATTACAAAGCCTTTAAAGTTCCATTCTTTTTTTAGTATTTGGTTTAATAAATAATTGTTTTGCGATGCCCACTGTCCTCTAAATTTATTGTAAGAACCCATTACCGTATTTACTTTTGCAACTTCAACTGCGGCTTTAAAACCAGGTAAATAAATTTCCCTTAAAGCCCTTTCGCTCATCTGCACATTTATAGTAAATCTTTTTGACTCTTGGTTGTTTGCTGCATAATGTTTTACACACGCCGAAACTCCTTGATCTTGCACTCCTGTTATATAACCAACTACCATTTTAGAAACTAGAAATGGATCTTCACTTTGGTATTCAAAATTTCTTCCGTTTAGTGGCGAACGAACAATATTTATACCGGGGCCAAGGATAATATTTTTTCCTCTAAACCTTGCTTCGCTGCCCAGAACTGCGCCAAAGGCATATCCAAGTTTTGGATTCCATGTTGCTGCAAGGCAGTTCCCTGTTGGTAGATATGTTCCACTGTCTAGTGAATTGTTATCTAATTGCCAGTCCCGACCATGCTCAGGTCTTACACCGTGAGGTCCATCAGATGTAACTATTTCCGGTATCCCTAATCTAGGAACGCCGCCAGATGTAAAGGACGAAGATGCATGAATCATATTCACTTTTTCTTCCAGCGTAAGTTGTTTGACAAGTGCTTTTATTTTTGAAGATGTATCAAATTTTATTTGTGCCGATACTTTGGAAAAAATGCTCAACGCCGTAACAAACAAAACGAGTGATTTTAAAATTCTTTTAGTGGCCATTTGTGTTGTTTTTAATTTAGATTTTATTGTTAGTCTACTAATGTATTAATAAAAAAAGAGTATCTACCTTTTCTTTTCAAAAACCCTGTTATTTTTTATTCTTGTTTTTGAAAAGCGTTTGATAGTAAATAATGACGAAATCTTTTTCTGTAGCAAAGTAAAAAAAAGAGCATTCTTTTGAGAATGCCCTTTTTTCTTATTTGTTTTTTACTATCTATGTACTATAACCGTTTCTGTTGCTATCAATTTACCATCTGAATTTTTTAATTCAACATGATAAACTCCACTACCATGTTTTGTAAGATCAACATTTATTGGGCTGAAGCTACTAAACGTTGTGTATTTTCCACTAAATATTAAAGCCCCTAGCGAGTTGTAAACAGCCAATTGTAATGGCTGTAAATTATTAGGATCGCTATAGTACCTCACTTGGAATCTTCCGTTAGAAGGATTAGGATAAATGAATAATCTGCTAGAAGTCGCCTCTGTTATGTTAACAGCATTTGAAGTACTAACGCAACCAATTGCATTGGTAACTTTAAGCGTATAGCTACCAACACCGTCAACATTTACCTGTATAGAAGAACCGGTTTGTGCTGTTAAGACAATACCGTTTCTAAACCAAGCATAAGTATTACCTGTACCCGCGGCACTTGCAGCGGCAATAGTGGTTGTTTGCCCCGGCGTTAGTTGTGCGCCGGGTGTTGCAGTAATCACCGGGGCTGCAGGTGGTGCTACAATTGTAACTGTCAATGCTGCTCTTGGTCCCTCGCAACCCTGTGCAGCTGCTTGGCTAACATAATAAGTTGTCGAACCCACTGCATTTGTAACTGTTGTTGGAGCATTTAGTAAGCCGGTGCCGCCCGTTGCAGTAGTGTACCACTTTAAAGTATTACCTGCAGATGCAACAGCACTCAAGCTAGTTGATTGAGCATTTAAACAAATTAATAAAGGAGAGCTAACTGTTGGCGCCGAAGGACCAGCATTTACAGTTACTGTTATTATGGCTCTTGGTCCTTCTACACCTGCACTGTTTTTTTGACTAACATAGTAGTTCGTCGTACCTGGCGTTGCTGTA
>JBBREY010000041.1:0-23137 GCA_038225275.1 Chitinophagales bacterium
GCAGGTGTGCCTTGTATTACAAAAGTATTGTTGCCAAAAGGTTCTAACTGGTAGCCGAGTTGTTTTAAATCGGGGATCAGTTCGGTAAGCATTACAGTATCTGTTGGTGCTAGTTCTATTGTAGTCGGGAAAAGACTTTGCTGTGTAGCGATTGCTTTGCCCGATACTGCATTTAAAAATCGCTCGTATAAAATTCTTTCGTGGGCGTTTTGCTGATTAATAAGCAAATAACCTCTATCGTTTTGCACAACTATATAGGCATTGTGCAATTGCATTAATTCGCTGTGCGCCTGCGGTTGTTCGTTGTTCAACACTTGCTTTTCAAACTCGGCAATTGGTGGCGTTGTAGCCGAATATTCTTTTAAGTTTTCTGCTGCAGGCTTTTCGTAAAAGTCTTTCCAATGTGCCAGCTCACTTTTGTTTTCTATAAAATGTGCCTGGTTCTTTTTGGTAAAGGTTTGAAACAACGAGGATGAAGATGCAGAAGAACGGTTCTGTTCTGTAATTGGTTTGTTTACCGCATCCAGGTGTTGTATAGATGCATCCAATTCAAAATCAAGCGTAGGCGTAATGCTGAATTGTGCCAGCGCATGTTTAACGGCACTTTGCACAAATGCATACACGATTTTTTCATCTTCAAACTTTATTTCCTGTTTGGTTGGGTGCACATTTATATCTATTTGCCCTGGGTCTAAATCTATAAACAAGGCATACATGGGGAAGCTGTCCTTCGGTATCATGTCTGCAAAGGCACTCATGATGGCGTGGTTCAAGTAGGCACTTTTTATAAAACGGTTGTTTACAAAAAGGTATTGGTCGCCCCTTGTTTTTTTTGCAGTTTCCGGCTTGCCAACAAAACCAAGTATATCCAAATAATCAGTCCGTTCCTGCACACTTACCAGCTTTGCATTGTAGTTGTTGCCAAGAATTTGTACTATGCGTTGTTTAAGCGTGCCTTTTTCTAAATGAAATACCTGCTGACCGTTAGAGGTAAGCGAGAAAAAAACTTCGGGGAATGCCATGGCAACCCTTATAAATTCATCGATAATATGGCGAAGTTCAGATGGATTGCTTTTTAAAAAGTTACGCCTTGCAGGTACATTGAAAAACAGGTTTTTCATTGCGATAGAAGTACCCGTTGGCGCACCAACCGGCTCCTGTTTTTTTACAAGACTGTTTTCTATTTCTATGTAAACGCCTGTTTCATCTTCAGCTCTTTTTGTCTTAAGTTCAACCTGCGCAACCGCTGCAATGCTTGCGAGCGCCTCACCCCTAAAGCCCATTGTCTTTATCCGAAACAGATCTTCAATATTGCTTATTTTGGAAGTGGCATGCCGCTCAAATGCCATACGGGCATCAGTTTCGCTCATACCCTTGCCATTGTCAATAACTTGTACCAGTGCCTTGCCCGCATCGTTCACAAAAAGAGAAATTTCTGTAGCACCGGCGTCAACTGCATTTTCCAAAAGTTCCTTTACGGCACTTGCAGGCCTTTGTATAACCTCACCCGCAGCTATCTGGTTTGCAATGTTATCAGGCAATAATCGTATAATATCAACCAACAGTTTAATGTGTTTTAGAGTGCAAATTTACTTAAGCATGGGCAGAATGTAACAAAGAACTAACGTAGTTCGTAATAATAGGAACATTAACAATCCCAGTCCTTTAAAATAAACAGTTACGTGGGTTCAGAGTGGCGCCTGAAATAGCAACAAAATTTTTTTAATGTAAAGTCAAAATGCTGTTCAGTACTTCTCATAAAAAATCAGTTCTTATTATTTGGACATATGACTATCTTTCTAGCATGAATGTTAGAAAATACTTTCCGGTCTTTCTTTTGTGTTGTTTGGCATGTAACCATAAAAAGCAGGAAATAAGTGGTGAAAAATTCGACAAAGCAAAATGGATAATCCAAAGCGGCAAAGAATATCCTTATCGTGATTTGATGCTGAACGATTAAGTTGCAAATAAAAGATTAACCGGGTTAAAAAGAGACAGTATTTTAAATATGTTGGGGCAACCAAATCGCAGCGATACCAACTATATTTTTTACAGCATAGAGCAAACACGCTTGGCGGGTATGTTTCCGCTTCACACAAAAATGTTGGTGGTTGAATTTGCGGCAGACAGTACCGTTAGATCATCTAAAATTTATCAGTAAAAATTGTAAGGTTTTCCCGCAGTTTCACAAATAGCTTCAACAATCTTTCTCTAAATACGGTTTGCTAAAGCAAGGCATACATTATTGTAACACCCGCATACGGTAAGCATTCATGGCAGTAACGCCTAGCTTTTTTATAAGTCTGTAATTCACAATAACTCCTACCGGGGCACCAATAATAGGAATCAATTGCGCCATTTTTGAAAGATCAATATAATCCCTGTACTCTTGCTGAAATTCTCGCCACTCAAATTGCTCAATATCATCAGGCAGGGTTTTGCTGTATTCATCCCACTTCAACAGTTTTAAATAAATTTCTTTTCTTCTCTCATCGCTGGAGAAAGCTATCTCAAAAATATGCAGCAAATACACTCGCTCTTTGTAGTCTTTTGCATCAAAGCCATACAATCCCGCAATATCAAACAACAGTTTTATTTTTATTCCAATTAAAATAGGGAAATCCGCCAGCCCTAAAAGTATACCACCGGCACCTGTAATTCCACCCTCAATGGCCGCAGTGTTTTTGTACGCTTTAATTCTTTCTGTTACGGCCATTTCTCTCACCTCAAAAGATGTATCTTTTAGATATTTTGAAGTTGTATAGGTAGCACCAAACAACACACCACGTATCAATTGTTTAATGGTAGCGGTTATGGCTGTGTGTATCTTTTCAGGTATCCAGTTATTTATTTTTGTTTGTAACTTTTTTGCTAACCTGTTTAATACAGAGGGGCTGCGCAGCATGTTCCTTTGCCACCGCTCCATTTCTGCAAATGCTACTTTCTTGTAATGATCCATACAAAACTTTTAATCAAATTAAAGTTACACATTCGGTACCCGGCAGCATTAAAAACAAGCTTTAAGCCATAGTATATTTATATATCTTTATTAAACAGGTAGCATCATTATGCTATCGATGTTTGTACAATTAAAATTGTTGCTTACAACAAAATATTAAAATAGGAGTATGGTTCAGCAGGCAATGTCTATAAGGCCATTTGTTGGCGCACAAGATTTTAATTTATCCAGAAGCTTTTACAAAGACTTTGGGTTTCAGGAAAATGTGCTGTCACACAACATGTCATACTTTTTTAAGAATAGCTGCGGGTTTTATTTGCAGGATGCTTATGTTAAAGATTGGATAGACAACACGATGGTTTTTTTAGAAGTGGAAGATGTAGAAACTTACTGGAACGATCTTGTGGCACTCGACTTACCAAACAAATACAAAACTGTAAGGCTGGTTCCCATTAGAAAAGAAACATGGGGCAAAGAATGTTTTGTACACGACCCATCAGGCGTGCTTTGGCATATAGGAGAATTTAATAAACGATGATGGCATAATTGATTGCAGTTACGATATCCTTTAAAATAATTATGAAGAAAACAATACTCGTAGCTGGCGCAACAGGTAACCTTGGTGAAAGAATTGTAAAAGCATTGCTGAAAAAAGATGTAGAAGTGAGAATACTTGTAAGGCAAACCAGCGATGTTGGAAAGGTAAAGAAGCTGCAGGCCTTAGGTGCAATAGTTTACCAAATAAACAATTGGAATATTGCTGAACTGACAAGCGCATGTAACGGTGTATCTTGTGTAGTTTCTGCTCTTGCGGGTTTGCGGGAGGTGATAATTGATGCGCAAACTATTTTGTTAGATGCTGCCATCGCAGCGCAGGTTCCTCGTTTTATTCCATCAGATTATTCGCTCGACTTTACAAAATTCTCCCCCGGCGAAAACCGCAACCTCGATCTTCGAAGAGAATTCCATCAGTACCTTGATGCAACTTCCATTGCTGCTACATCGGTCTTTAACGGTGCGTTTACTGAACTGCTTACCGGAGAAATGCCAATGATAATGTTTAAACAAAAACTTATTTTGTATTGGGGCAATGCTGACCACCGAATGGGTTTTACAACAATGGATGATGCGGCTGAATGTACTGCCAACGTTGCTGTTGAAGATTCAACACCAAGATACCTTCGCATAGCCGGCGACCAGATAAGTCCCGGAGAAATAAGAACTGTTGTAAACAAAGTCACAGGCAATAAATTTAAATTAATCAGAACAGGCGGACAGGGCTTTCTGGGTGTAATTATTAAAATTGCCCGCAAGTTTGCACCTGGTTATGAAGAACTTTATCCTGCCTGGCAGGGCATGCAGTACATGCATAACATGATAGATGATCGGGCAAATATTGCTAAGCTTGACAATAACAGGTATCCTCAAATGCAGTGGACTACAGCTGAAGATGTATTGGTAAAACACCAGGCTGATGCAACAAGTGCATCTAAATAAAAGTTGTTTCGCAAAACGAAGAATATAAAAAGCATTGGTATTATTTTGTCTTTATCATTTTAATTTACAGTTCACTCTTAAAATGAGTTGGGTTTTAAGTTAGCGCCCAAAATAATCAACATGTCTCTCATGAAAATATTCACTATATTCTTATCCCTTTGTATATTTTTCACGAGCTGTAAATCACAGCAAAATAATATTTCTAAACCAGTTGTAAAAGATTCGGTTTACACCTATGCAAATGATTCATCAGATGGTATCGGAAAGTTTTACAAAGGCAGAGAAATAGCTTTTGTAATGGGTGCGATGGGCAGCGACTGGCTGGAAAGAGATACCAGAAACATAGAAGAAAATACCAACGCAGCTATCGAAGCAATACAAGTGGCACCTAACGCAGTAATTGCAGATATTGGTGCAGGTACGGGTTATTATAGTTTTCGCTTAGCAAAAAAAGTCCCTAATGGAAAAGTGTATGCAGTAGATATTCAGGATGAAATGATTGATATGCTTAAACAGAAAAAAGCGCAGATAAAAGATTCTGTTGTGCAGATAATAAGGAGCAGCATTAAATCTCCCAACCTGCCGGATAACAGCATTGATCTTGCCATCATGGTAGATGTGTATCACGAGCTAGAATATCCACAGGAAATGTTACAGGCATTAAAAAAAGCATTAAAGCCTACTGGAAAAATATTGCTCATTGAATATCGAGGAGAAGACCCATCAGTGCCAATAAAACTGCTCCATAAAACAACTGTAGCGCAACTCGGTAAAGAGTTTCAGGCAAATGGGTTCACACTATCTTACAAAGGCGATTTCTTACCCATTCAACACTTTTTATTATACGGTAAGGAGTGAAATGCAGAGGACTGACGATAACCCATTGACCATAGACGATAACCCATTGACGACTGATTTTAGTAAACATGTACATATTAAAACTCACCATTCATCTTTTACTACTCACCCTTGCACCCCGTAATTCATAATTTGTAATTCGTAATTGCCTCCCAACTCACACTCTTTTTCCGTAAATTGTATTCCCTAATTAAATCACTTTACACCAAACAAACGCTATGAGAATTTACCTGTTGAGTATCTTATTCTTTGCCGCATTTACCGGCACCGCCCAAAACAATGCAGCATGGTTACGCTATCCTGCAATTTCGCCAGATGGCAAAAACATTGCCTTCGGTTATAAAGGAGACATTTATATAGTTCCCACTTCGGGCGGTACGGCCATGCCACTTACCATTCACGAAGCGCAGGATATGATGCCCGTGTGGAGTCATGATGGAAAATCAATTGCTTTCGCCAGCGACCGCAACGGTAATTTCGATGTATTCGTTATGCCTTCTACAGGCGGAATACCTGTTCGCATTAGCTACAACAGTGCACCAGATTTTCCTTTTGATTTCTCACCAGATGATAAGCAGATCATATTTGGTAGTGCCCGCAATGTGCAGGCAGCCAACGTACGTTTTTACAGTCCACGATTGTTTCAAAATCTTTATACAGTTTCAGTAGCAGGTGGCAGGCCGATGTTGTTATCAGGTGCAGGTATGGATAGAGCTCATTACAATAGCAAGGGCACCGAAATAGTTTTTGAAGACAGAAAAGGCTACGAAGATCCATGGCGCAAACACCACACTTCAGCGGTAACAAGAGATGTATGGACAATGAATGTAAAAAACGGAACGTACAAAAAGATAAGCGATTTTGAAGGAGAAGACAGAGAGCCAGTTTACAGTAGCAATGATGATGCTGTTTATTATCTCAGCGAAAAAAATGGCAACCAGAATATCTATAAAAAAATGCTGCAGGCTACAACTCCAGAGCGCCAGTTATCTAATTTTAAAACAAACCCAGTGCGCCATTTAAGCATCAGCAAAAATAATATGCTGTGCTTTACCAACGATGGTGATATTTATACCATGGCTGATGATGGTTCACCCAAAAAAGTATCTGTACAAATTGTCAATGATGGCCGCCAGAATACGGAGAAAAATATGACCGTAAATGGCAACGTCGGCAGTTTTGCATTATCGCCAAACGGCAAAGAGATAGCATTCGTTACCCGTGGCGAAGTGTTTGTTACCAGTGTAGATGGTACGCAAACAAAAAGAATAACCAATACACCTCAACAGGAGCGCATGGTTGAGTGGGCACCTAACGGTAAAAGCCTTATCTACGCTGCGGAAAGAAACGACAACTGGGATATTTATACATCAACCATTGTACGGAAAGATGAGCCCTATTTTTATGCATCAACCGTCTTAAAAGAAGAGCCGCTTATAGCAACAAATGCAGAAGAGTTTCTGCCAAAATATTCTCCTGATGGTAAAGAAGTAGCTTTTTTAGAAAATAGGAATTTGCTAAAAATTTATAATATAGCCAGCAAGCAAACACGCACATTAATTCCCAAAGGACAAAACTACAGTTACGCAGATGGTGACCTTGATTTTAATTGGAGTCCCGATGGTAAATATGTGATTGCCGATGACGAGTATTTTGGTTTTGGCGACTCACATGCAGCCATCATAAAGGCAGATGGCTCGGGCACAGCAATACATCCTATAAATAGTGGCTTTGGTGAAGAAAATATAAAATGGGCAATGGGAGGCAAGTTGATGACCTGGACTAATAACAGAGAAGGGCGTCGTTCGCTTGCACTTCAGGGCAATAGGGAAGTAGATATTTATGGTGCATTTTTAGATGCAGCAGCTTACGATGAATTTAAATTATC
Organism: Chitinophagales bacterium; assembly: GCA_038225275.1. Classification (GTDB taxonomy): domain Bacteria; phylum Bacteroidota; class Bacteroidia; order Chitinophagales; family Chitinophagaceae; genus Ferruginibacter. The sequence continues at coordinate 7,203 of JBBREY010000041.1, forward strand.
TAAAGATGAGTACAGCCTTTTTAAAGATACAGCTGTCAATAAAAAAGATACAGCAGCAAAAAAAGATACTGCAAGCATGAAAAAATGGGTGCCCGATTTTGCAGGTATTGATAATAGAAAAATGCGCTTGACCATCAACAGTTCTTCTATCAGCGATTATGCCGTAACGCCTGATGGTTCTAAAATATACTACCTCGCAGCGTTCGAAAAAGGCTACGATCTTTGGGTAACAGAACCCCGCACAAGAGATACAAAAATACTTGCCAAGCTTAGCGGTTCGCCCAGCGGCATAGCCATTAGCAAAGATGGTAAAGCTGTTTTTGTAACAAACAATGGTAACCTTTTAAAAATTGATGATGCGGGCAAATCAACCCCCATCAATATTTCTGCAGAAATGGTTTGGAATGCTGCCAATGAACGGGCGTATATTTTTGACCATGCATGGCGTCAGGTAAAAGCAAAGTTTTATGATCCTACCATTCATGGTATTGATTGGAATATGTACAAAGCCACTTATGCAAAATTTCTTCCCCACATCAACAACAATTACGACTTTCAAGAATTGTTGAGCGAAATGTTAGGCGAGCTAAATGCATCGCATACAGGCGGTCGCTATACCCCGCAGCCGGTCAATCCAGATGCTACTGCTACGCTTGGTTTATTATTTGATGAAACTTTTAGCGGCAACGGATTAAAAATAACAGAAGTTATTACAGGTGGTCCTGCAGATAAAATTGCAAGTAAAATAAAAGCAGGATATATAGTAGAAAAAATTGACGGTGAAACAATCACAGACAAAGAAGACTGGGCAAAATTACTCAATAGAAAAACTGGTAAAAACACATTGCTCAGCCTGTGCGATCCAAAAAGCAATACCCGTTTTGAGGAAGCATTAAAGCCCATTTCTTTTGGCGAAGAATCTGCGTTAATGTACAAACGTTGGGTTAAATTAATGTACGATAAAGTAGATAAATTAAGCGGCGGCAAAGTAGGTTATGTGCATGTACAAAGTATGAACGATGGCAGTTATAGAACGGTGGTTGATGAAGTAATGGGCCGCAATAAAAACAAACAGGCACTCATTGTAGATACCCGTTTCAATGGCGGCGGTTGGTTGCACAACGATCTAAATACATTTTTAAGCGGCAATACTTATTTAAGTTTTCAGCCGCAGGGCAACAAGGTTTCGCCAACCGAGCCAATGGACAGATGGCAAAACCCAAGCTGTGTTTTAATGAGCGAAGGCAATTACAGCGACGCCTATATTTTCCCCTATGTATACAAGGCTAATAAATTGGGTAAATTGATAGGGATGCCTGTAGCCGGCACCGGCACGGCTGTTTGGTGGGAAACACAAATTGATCCAACGATTGTTTTCGGTATACCGATGATAGCAACAATAGGCAAAGAAAATCGCCCAACAGAAAACTTGCAGTTAGAGCCGGACATTAGAGTTCCGTTAAGCTATGAAGATTTCTTAAACGGAGATGATGCACAATTGGATGCAGCGGTGAAAGAAATGTTGAAAGAAATTGGTGGAAAATAAAGTAGAGTGGGGGCTGTCTTTTTTTACAGCCCCCTTCAACTTTTATTGCGACTGTCTTTAGTTCTTCTCGTCGCTTATGTGAGTTTAAGATATACTGTATTTTAAATCATATTAATACCTACGTATTGTTATCAAATATTGCAGGTCAATTTAATTAAAGAGAACTCTATGCAGATTTGGAAATCAGAAAACCCAAAGGACGATAAGATAATTGCTTAAATCGATGAAACTATATATAAGGGTAATCCCAACTCTAACGAAATAGATAAAGATTTCTTAACCTTAAAAACTTCTAATATTCCGCAAGGGGATTACTTTGGAATTCCATTGAGGTATATTTCTGTAATTAATTTGCAGGACGGTAAAAATTATATTGAAGTTTTGTTTAGAGGAGATTCTGAACATTTAAAAATTAGTGACTTGCATAAGAGAGAGGAAATATTTGAGTATTTTAAGGACAATATCCCCAACGTGTTTATGAAAAATGAATACTCAAAACTTAAAGCGGGAAAAAAGTCATTAATTGCCCTTGGGGTTTCAATTCCAATTTTTCTTTGGGCATTATATATTTCTCTAGAAAAACAAGAAGGCGCAGACTATGATGTTACCGGACAACATTATAATTCCCTAGCAGGAATTATAATAGTACTAGCTTCTTTGGGAGTAAAGAATTTAATATTGCTTTTTGGTACATTGTTTTCAGTGGCAATTTTTTCATTTATTAGTAAAGCCAAAAACCCACCTGTTATAAACCAGTTAGTGATAAAGAGGTGATAGATATTCATGCTCCCCTTATCTCCAAAATTTTATTAAAAACGTTTTAGTAAGCACTTGCATTATTAGAATTTACCTTCATTAAAGCTCCATCAAAAGAGGCCTTACTATTCTTAAAAATAATGCTAGCTTTTCTAAGAATTTTTTAATAAAAATGAGATCTGTCTGATACATGGTTTGGATTTTGATTGACATAGAAGTTTAAACCCATAGGTTCCTAACAAGGTTATTATCTTAAGAAAAAGTAAATGATATTTTTTGTAAGTTGTTAGTAAAATTTACACAAGTATGAAATTTATCAAATTTATTATTATAATTTCTTCCCACCTTATTATTAATAAAAGTTTTTCTCAATGTACTAAAAACCAGAATTTTGACACTGCTTTTTTTTTAAAAAAATTATCTAAAAAAACTGATACTATTTACTTTAGAGCGACCTTAATTAATATTGGAAAAATGACTCAAGATGATTATATAAATATGTTAAGTTCAAAAAAATTAATAAAAAAAAAGAATTATACAACAGGAATTTTATTTGTTCCTCTTGGAAGTACTCAAGAATTATATTTACCGATTAATGATATTTATAACGAAGAAAAATACGAGAAACTATGTAAATACACAAACCAAAATCAAACAATTTGTATAAGAGGAATAATTTATAGTGGTTATGAAAAATGGCATAGAAACATTTTCTTTCTTGTAGATAGAATCGATTTTATTGAAAAATAAATTTCCCCGCCATCATTCCGCCTTTGTTATCACTTTCCATCTTTTGATAATCTTCGTGGTATTCCTTGCCTAATTAAACCCCGCCATTGTTGGCGTCCGGAAGAGGATGAAGCTTAGCGCAACAACATTTGGAGAATTACCTTATCACAAGCTTTCTTTTATAAAGACAACGAAAACTGGTTGGTAAAAGTCTTAACCCAAAACTTACAACGCATTAAAAAGCCCGGCTCATTAAACCAGGCTTTATGCGTTTTTACCTTAACGTGCTTTTTTCTTTGGATCTGCTTTCCTTTGTGCTGAGCTTTTCTTTTTAGTAGGCTTGTTCTTCTTAGGTTCTGCTTTCTTGTTGGGCATACAATTAAATTTAAGTATAGTGAATTATTTAATGATGGCTGCATAAAATTTCTTCCCGTTCCTTCATGTTGTAATTTCAGAAGCAGAAACTATGCGGCACAAAGGTAAAGGTATGCCTATAATGATAAATACCATATTTGCTTCCTTGTTAGTGCTTCCCGATTTATAATAATCTTCGTTACTTAACTATCCTTTGAGTTAAGGGAATGATTTTTTAGGATACTTAATAAAAGACGGACTCCGGCTCGATATATCATTTAAATTTTGTTATCGTATTGGTGAAGTGTTTCTTCGCACTATTAAAACGTTTTAATTTATAGCTGCTTTATTGTAGCATATATTTCCTAACGCCCCATTAGCCAAACCAAAAACCGAACGATAGGAATACCAGCCCTTGTTTGCCGTTTATAGGTAACCCATTAAGAGCAAATATTTTCCATCTAGCTATAGTCAACATTTGATGATCCTTTATTTGAAAATTTAAAAGTATTTTTAGAAAACACAAACTAAAACATTCTCTAAAAAATAATTTAGTCCATCATTATCATATTTTCTAATAAAAAAATCATCGTGAAATCTAAAGAAATCTTATTAATAAAAACAGTATTGGCATTTAACTTGGTGTTATTCCTACAAATAAATCTTATCGCACAAAAAGCTCCTGATAAAATTGATCGCTTAATCAGCAAAATGACTGTGGAAGAAAAAGTTGGACAGATGACCAACATCGCAATTGGCATGGTCGCAAAAGAAGACGGCACAGGCATTAAAATTGACGAAGAAAAGCTAAGAAATGTAATGATCAAAAATCATGTAGGGTCTTTTCAAAATGTAATTGACCACGCATATACTTTAGAGAATTGGCATGCAATACTCAACAGTATCCAAAAAATAAACATGGAGGAATCCCGACTAAAGATCCCTATGTTATATGCCATTGATGCAGTGCACGGCGCAGACTATACTTTGGGCTCAACCCTTTTTCCACATAACCTTGGCTTGGCTGCATCAAGAAATATTGTATTGGCAAAACAAGCTGCAGAAATTACTGCAAAAGAAGTTAGAGCTTCGGGTATTCGTTACAACTTTTCGCCTGTGTTAGATGCAGGCAGGCAGCCGCTTTGGCCTCGATTAGCAGAAACATTTGGAGAAGATATTTATTTGGTGAAGGAAATGGGCTTGGCAGAAATACATGGGTACGAAGGCAATAATTTAAAAGATGTAACAAATGTTGCAGCCTGCATGAAACATTTTATTGGTTATTCCTATCCACAATCCGGTAAGGATAGATCTTCAGCACTTATCCCTGAAATAACATTGCGAGAATTTTTTCTCCCTTCGTTTGAAGCTGCAGTTAAAGCAGGTACAAGAACCGTTATGGTAAATTCTGCCGAAATAAATGGCGAGCCCGTGCATGCCAGTAAATATTTATTAACGCAGGTGTTAAGAAAAGAGCTTGGGTTTAAAGGAGTCGTTATATCTGATTGGGAAGATGTAAAAAAATTAACTGAAAGGCATCGGGTTGCTGCAACTTATAAAGAAGCCGTTCTTCAATCTGTTGATGCCGGCATAGATTTATGTATTGTTCCTTTGGACCTGGATTTTAGTAAATATTTGGTTGAGTTGGTAAAAGAAAAAAAGATTTCTGTTGAAAGAATCAATTTGTCTGTACGCAGGATTTTACAATTAAAGTATGACCTCGGTTTATTCGATCAGCCATTTGTTGAAAAAGAAGCGATTAAAAATTTTGGCCTTTCAGAATATAAAACTGTGGCATTAAATGCAGCCAGGGAATGTATTACGCTGTTGAAAAATGACAACAACATTCTACCATTATCAAAAGCAAAAAAGATCCTTGTAACTGGCCCGGCAGCCAATTCGCTCACAACGCTAAATGGCGCATGGTCCTACACATGGCAGGGAACGAAGCCTGAATATTTTTCTAAAGACCAGCAAACAATTTTAAAATCAATCCAGCAAAAAAATGCAAATGTTATATTTCAACAGGGAACAGATTTTTTATTAAATGATAAAGGCATTGCAGCTGCGGTGGATGCCGGTAAAGATGTTGATTACATCATCGTTTGTCTTGGTGAAGATGCTTATGCAGAAACGCCCGGAAATATCGAAGACATGGAGTTGCCGGAAATTCAACAAAAACTGGTTGTTGAGTTATCAAAATTAAACAAGCCAATTATTGCAGTTTTTACAGAAGGTAGGCCAAGAATAATTAGAAAAATTGAACCGATGTTAGCCGGAATTATGCTTGCATACTGGCCAGGCTCGCAAGGTGGCAACGCAATTGCCGATGTTATTTTTGGTGATTACAATCCTTCGGGTAAACTGCCTGTTACCTTTCCAAAATACCCAAACTTTATGTTGACCTACGATCATAAATATTTAGACGAGGTAACTGAAAAGGTTAATCCACAGCGCTATGCTGAAGAATTTAATCCTCAATACGAATTTGGATACGGATTAAGTTATACCACTTTTAATTACTCAGATGTAAAATTATCGTCTGAAACATTAAAAGGAAATGGATCACTTTCTATAAAAGTTAATATAACAAATACTGGTAAATTAGCAGGGCAGGAAGTAGTAGAAATTTATAGCTCTGATCTTATTGCATCTATAACCCCTTCTGTAAAAAGGCTGAGAAAATTTGAAAAAGTTTCTCTGGAGCCTGGGCAAGAAAAAGAAGTTGAATTTACATTGAATGCGAAAGATCTGGCTTTTATTGGAAGAGACTTAAAGTCTATAACAGAACCCGGTGAGTTCGATATTTGGATAGGAAAAATTAAAAAAAGAATTGTTTACATAAAATAAAAATGGGAAGGTATTGGCCGACAGCGAAAAGAGTTAATTAACAGAGAATGATTTTTAAATTAATATCTACACACCAATAAATGATGAGTTACATAGCTTCTGAAGATCGATATGCAAAAATGACTTACAACCGTTGCGGTAATAGTGGTTTGTTGTTACCTGCTCTATCGCTTGGCCTCTGGCACAATTTCGGCGATATTGATAATTTTGAAAATGCCCGCAATATTTTAAGGGTTGCTTTTGATAATGGCATTACCCATTTTGATTTAGCAAATAATTATGGACCACCAGCGGGCTCAGCAGAAGAAAATTTTGGTAAGATTTTTAAAGAAGATTTTATACCGTACCGGGATGAGTTAATTATTTCCACCAAGGCTGGTTGGGGCATGTGGCCCGGGCCTTATGGAGATTGGGGTTCCAAAAAATACCTTGTCGCCAGTTTAGACCAAAGTTTAAAACGTATGGGCCTTGAGTATGTAGATATTTTTTATCATCACCGTCCCGACCCCAAAACCTCATTAGAAGAAACTATGGGCACGCTTGATCTGATGGTAAGGCAGGGTAAATGTCTTTACGTGGGCATATCAAGTTACCAACCTGACGAGGCAGCAAAGGCTATTAAAATTTTAAAAGATTTGGGTACGCCCTGCTTAATTCACCAGCCAAAATATTCGATGTTCGATCGTTGGGTGGAGGATGGCCTATTAGATGTGTTGGAAGAAAATGGAGTTGGCTGCATTCCATTTTCTCCTTTAGCGCAAGGTATGTTAACCAATAAATATTTATCCGGCATTCCCGAAGACTCAAGAGCAGCAAGCCATAGAGGTAACGGCGCTATTGAAGAAGACCAGGTGTCAGAAGATAAAATAAGTAAGGTTCGCCAATTAAATAAATTAGCAGAAGCAAGAGGACAAGGCCTTGCACAAATGGCACTTGCCTGGCTATTGAAAGACAAACGCATTACCACAGTTTTAATTGGGGCAAGTAAACCTGAACAGGTATTGGATTCTATAGGGTGCCTCGAGAATTCTTCTTTTACTGAAGCCGAACTTGCTAGCATAAATGTAATTTTAAAATAAAGGATTTTTAACCAGAAAGAAAAAAGTTACAATAGTAAAAAGCCAACCGTGATTTATATGCATATTGGATGACCGGATAACAAATAGTTATTATGCATTTGCTAACCTGAACCTTGATTGTTCAGCACAAGATATTAACCAGGACGATCATTTTTTACACTCATTGCCCTTAAAGCAACACGCCAAACTAAGCCTGTAAATTAATAAATACCCAAGATTATAAATTGAACTCTTTTGAAAATACATTTATAAATATATTTATATATGATATAAATTATGTAGTTTCAATAATTGTTTACTACCCTCGTGAATGCTGCGTTTCTAAATTCCAATCGTCCTATCTAACTGTATCACTTTTTTAACCCGCCGACAACTCGGCACAAAACTATTTACATGAAAAAAATAATATCATGTCTTTTTGTTGTGGCAGTATTCGCATTCATTTCATCTTGCAACAACCCTGCATCTGTAAAAGAAAAATCTACAAGTACAACACAAAGTAAAACCACAGAGATTATTGTGAGTACAAAATCGGCGGCAGCATCAACTGCTTTTGCAGAAGGTCTGGCAGCGTTCGATTTATTGAATATAAAAAAGGCAAGAGCTGCTTTTACAGAAGCAATTAAACAAGATCCAAACCTTGGCATTGCTTACCTATACAGAGCCAATACATCTACCAGTGCTAAAGAATATGCTGATGATGTTAAAGCTGGCAATTCAAAATTAGACAGTGCGAGCAACTGGGAAAAAATGTACGGCGAATACCTGGCCACCAATTTATCAGGCGATAGAACAAAGGGCATGGAAGTATTACAGAAAATAGCTGTAGCTTATCCTGATGCAGCAAGGGCGCAAAATGATGTGGGAAATGGTTACCAGAGCAACAACGAGTTTGGCAAAGCACGGGAAGCCTTTCAAAAAGTAGTACAACTAAACCCTTCTTGGGTAGGTGGCTATGCATCGCTCGTTAACTCCTATCTTTTTTCAGACCCAAAAGATTTAAAAAAGGCAGAAGAAAATGCTATGAAGCTCACAGAACTGGCGCCGAGTAGTGCAGGGTCGCAAATTTTACTTGGTGATTGTTACAGAGCACAAAACGATTTTGAAAAAGCAAAGAATGCCTATACAAAAGCCGTGGGTCTCGATGCTGTAGCACCGGAGGGTTATTATAAATTAGGGCATGCTAATACATATTTAGGCAACTTTGACGAGGCAAGAAAAAATTATGCTGAAGGTGGTAAAAATGATATGACAAAATCACCGGCAGTTTTAAATATTGCAAATAGTTACCTATACCAGAACAACGCCGCAGCTGCAATGAAAACCCTAATGGCTGCAGCTGCTGCGGCAGATAGATCAGCCACAAACGACAAAAGCAACTATTACAATACCTGTGCTACTATTGCTATACACAACGGCGATGCAGCAACTTTAAAAAAATTAATCCCAATGATTACGCCGTTTTCAGAAAAAATAGAAAATGATTTAGGTACCGCAGAAGCAAAAATATTTGGTGCTGCAGAAAAATTAAACTGGGCAAGTTTAACCGCCTACGTAGATGGTAAATATGATGAGGCCAAAGCAAAAGCAGAAGAAATGAAAACAGCAATGGATCCTATTAAAGATGACAGAAAATTAGAAAACTACCATAATCTTTTAGGGATGATATGCATGAAACAAAAAAATTATGCAGATGCTATTATGCATTTTGAAAAGGGTGATCCCAACAGTATATACAATAAATATTGGCTTGCAAAAGCCAATGAAGCTGCTGGCAATAAAGACAAAGCGCAGGCAATTTACAAGGAAGTGGCAGCCTATAATTTTAATGATGTTGGCAATGCACTTGTACGCACAGAAGTGAAGAAAAAATTTGCAATGTAAATAACAGTTATCGTATAAACGCTAAGGCCTTACTTTAAGAAAGTTAGGGCCTTTTTTAGTAATTTAAAAACAATAATACCAACTGAATAACAAAATGGTTTTGTTTGCTGTAGTGCGCCACCAGACTAAATCACAGCTATTGCAATGTTCTCACCGCAGGTTTCAAATTCGCATGTAATATCTTTATTCAATTATCTTTTAATCAAGTGCTTTAGTTCATGCCGCAAATCGGTAACGTTTAAGCACAAAACCACGCTGGTATAATTTTAATTTTTGTGTAGAAGATATTCTAGAAGGGATAGAAGATTGTACCAAAAATGTATTTGTGTAATCAAATACAGCGCTGTGGCTGCATGTTTTATTGTTCCGAAAAAAGAGTCTATATCCATCACTCATACTTTGCAACTTACATCTTCGTTCATAAGGCATGTAACCACAAAAGATTGTAATCATAGAATCAAAAATTAGTTTAAATTTAAATTCCAAAGCTAACTCTTAATGGATAAATCCCCCCATACGTTAGAAGCCAGCGAAGAGAAATTCCAGAATCTTATTTCGCAGGCTCCTGTTCTTATTGCCACATTTACCGGGCCTTTATTTATTGTGGAAACCATAAACAAAACAGCGCTCGAAGTTTGGTGTAAATCTTATGATGAAGTAATCAATCAACCATTATTTGAATCTTCGCCTGAGTTAGAAGATGGATTAAAAAATTTACTTACGGGCGTGCTCACAACAGGCGAGCCTTTTATTTCAAACGAAATACCCGTTCAGCTAAAACGAAAAGGGAAGACGGATACCGCATATTTTAATTCAGTTTACCAGCCATTACGGGATACAAATAATGAAATCTATGGCATTATTTTAATAGGTACAGAAATTACCGATGCTGTAAATGCACGCAAAAAACTTGAGGAAAATGAATCGCTCAATCGCACCATTTTAGAAAGTAGCCCAGATTGCTTAAAAGTGCTGGACCTAGAGGGTAGAATTCAATATATGAACCGCAACGGTCTTTGCCAGATGGAGGTTGATGATTTTGAAATTTTAAAAAATACGAGTTGGAGTGCCTTGTGGGGTGAACACGAAAGACTTGCAAAAGCGGCATTAACCCAGGCTTTAAAAGGCAATATTGCACAGTTCTCAGCCTTGTGCCCCACAATGAAGGGAACAATTAAATGGTGGGATGTATTGGTGTCGCCCGTTCGCAAACCGGGCGAACCAGTTCAACAAATTATTTCAGTATCAAGAGATATTACCGAAGCTAAAAAAGTAGAACAGGAAATTAAAGAAGCCAGAGAACTCTTCGAACTAACTTTGCACAATGTACCTTCTGCGGTATATCATTTAAGCAGTAAGGGAGATATACTTTATCTTAATCAACTAGCGGCGGAGCAAATGGGCTACGACTCTATTGAAGAAGTACTTGCAGAAAAAGATGTATATCAATTTCGAAACAAGCTAGAAGAGAGGTTTGAAATATTAAACGAAAAAGGTGAAAAACTTGGTCCTGATGAAAGCTGTAGTTCCATCACACTTAAAACCGGCAAGCCTGCGGAAGTGGTTGTAAAATTCATTGATAAGAAAAAAGGTTCTTCATTTTGGCTGCTTACAAAATCAGTTCCATTGCTGAATGGCAAAGGCGAAATTACCAATGTTTTTACTGCCTGCACAGACATTACCGTACAAAAAGAATCAGAAAAAAAATTAGAAAAAATAGCATCACATTTTAAACTAGCAACCGATTCCGCAAATGTTGGTGTATGGTCGTTGAATATTAAAGCGGAGGAATTGGAGTGGAGTACCTTGCATAAACAAATGTGGGGTTATAATGGTGATAGGGCAGACCTCACTTATGAAGACTGGCATGCTATTATTTTAGAGGAGGATAAAGCAATGTGTTTTAAAAAGGTAGAAGAGGCAAGAGTAAATCGTACACTTTATGAGGCTGAATATCGCATAAAAAGACCTAATGACAATGCTATCCGCTGGATGAAATCATTTGGACAATTCCATTACAGCGATGCTGATGAACCTGAAAGATTTACTGGTATTAGCGTCGATAATACAGAGCAAAAAAATTCAGAACTTGTATTGGAGAGACTGGCATCGCATTTTAAACTTGCAACTGATTCTGCAAACGTAGGGGTGTGGTCATTAAACTTTCAAACACAAACTCTGGACTGGAGTGGACTTCACAAAAAAATGTGGGGCTATGATGAGCAGCGTACAGATCTTACATTTGAAGACTGGCATAAAATTATTTTAGAAGAGGACAAAGTATTGGCTTTAAAAAGAGTGGAAGATGCGAGATTAAATCACACCCCTTACGAAGTTGAATACCGTATAAAAAGAGCTAATGATAATGTTATCCGTTGGATGAAGGCTGTAGGACAATTTTACTACAACGAAGCAGGTGAAGCGCTAACACTTACCGGTATTAGCCTCGATATAACCGAACAAAAGACCTTTACTGAAGAGTTAGAAAATAGAGTAAACGAGCGTACAGAAGAATTGGCACTTAGAAGCAAACAATTGGAAGAAATAAACAAAGTGCTCGACGTAAACAACATAGAACTTGAAAATGTTAATGCTGAACTACAGTCATTCACTTATGTGGCAAGCCACGATTTGCAGGAGCCTTTACGGACAATAAAATTATTTAGTAAACGCATAGTTGAGGCACAGGAGTTTTCTGATAAAACAAAAAATTACTTCAATTTTATTATTGATACAAGTGAGCGGATGCGTAACCTTATTGTGTCGCTCATTGACTTCTCCCGCACAGAAAAATCTGAAAAAACTTTTGTTCCATGTGATTTAAATACGATTGTAGAAGAGGCAAAAAATGATCTCCATGTAAGCATTATTGAAAAAAATGCGGTAATTGAAAGTGAAGATCTTCCAACAATAAAAGGAATGCACTTACAGTTTTCACAGCTATTTTCAAACATCATCAGCAATGCCATAAAATATAGCAAGCCTGCAGTTGCACCACACATTAAAATTAGCGTAGGAACAATTCAAGGAGAAAAAATTGATCATTCATCAGCTGTTAAACAAACAACTTATCACGCCATAAAAATTGAAGACAACGGCATTGGTTTTGAAAAAGAGTACGAAACCAAAATTTTTGAAGTCTTTCAAAGGCTGCATGGCAGAAATGAATATTCAGGAACAGGTATTGGCTTAGCCATTGTAAAAAAAATTGTAACCAACCATAATGGTTTTATCGTTGCCGAGGGGAAATCCGATATTGGTGCAACATTTACTGTTTACCTACCGGCTTCATAAAAACTTTATTGCTCCATAGTACGCTGACTTTTATAAGACTAGAAAAAAGTTTGTAATTGCGATGCAACATTGTAAAAGATTGTATACATTATACAAAAATTTAATATACCTTACACGTCCCAATCTGCAATTATGGGAACACTCCCGCAATATGAATTTGACAAAAGTGAAAATGCTTTACAAGCCCTGATATCGCAGGTGCCTGCTATTATTGCAACATTTAAAGGCCCAACTTATACGGTTGCTGCAGTAAACAAATTAGCACTGGAAATTTTAGGAAAATCTTACGACCAGGTAATCAACAAACCTTTGTTTGAATCAGCGCCTGAAATGGCAGGTGAACTAAAGGAAATTTTCAATGAAATATACAGTACAGGCGAGCCATTTATTGATAATGAAATACCCGTTCAAGTAAAACGTACAGGAGAATCTAACACGGCTTATTACAATATGATCTTGCAGCCCATTCGGGATTTTGACAATAAAATTTATGGCATTACAGCAATCGGTACAGAGGTAACAGAGGTAGTGAAATCTCGACAACAATTTGAAAATAGTGATTTACTTAGCCGAACCATTTTAGAATGTACACCAGATTGCCTAAAAGTATTAGACCTGGAAGGTAGAATCCAATATATGAACTACAATGGGCTTTGCCAGATGGAGATTGATGATTTTTCTGTTTTTAAAAATAGAAATTGGAGCACCCTTTGGGGCGAACATTCAGCGTTGGCAAACGCATCATTAAATCAGGCGTTAAAAGGCAACATTGCGCAGTTCTCTGCTTTTTGCCCAACTGCCAAAGGCACGCCCAAATGGTGGAATGTGTTGGTTTCGCCTGTTCGTCAAGCCGGTGGTCCCGTTCAGCAAATTATTGCTGTTTCACGAGATATTACTGAACAAAAAATAGCACAGGATGCTTTGGATAAAATGGCATCGAATTTAAAACTTGCTACCGATTCAGCAAATATTGGTGTGTGGTCATTAAACATACAAACACAAAAATTAGAATGGAGTGGCTTGCATAAAAAAATGTGGGGATATGATGAAAAGCGTGCTGATCTTGTCTATGAAGACTGGCACAAACTGATTTTACCTGAGGATAAAGAACTGGTTTTTAGAAGAGTTAAAAATGCCAAAATTAATCATACATTTTATGAGGCAGAATACAAAATAAAGAGAGCAAATGACAATGTGGTTAGATGGATGAAATCTGCTGGACAATATTATTACAACAAAGAAGGAGAGGCAGAAACATTAACAGGAATAAGTGTTGATATTACTGAGCAAAAAAATTTTACAGACGAATTAGAAAAAAAGGTTGAAGAGCGCACAACAGAACTACGTATAAAAAATCAAACCTTTGAAATAGCTGAAAAAGTTGCAAAATTTGGAAGTTATAAATGGAACATAACAACAGGAGCATTGCAATACTCACATAATTTATTTCTGTTGCTGGATTGTGAGCCGAACGAATTTGAACCTATATATGAAAAATTTATTTCCTTTATTCATCCCGACGATGTAGCGCAGGTTTTAAAAAACGGCGAAGAAACAATGAAGACCGGCGAATTGGTTGAAACGCCTTACCGCATTATCAGCAAAACAGGAAAAGTAAAACACCTTCGCTCAAGCGGTAGCTTCACAAAACAAAATGATGAGCAAATTCTTATAGGTACAGTACAGGATGTAACAGGCGATGTTGAAGTTGCCGAGGAGTTAACAAGAAAAAATATTGAGCTCGAACATATGAATACCGAATTGGCTTCCTTTAGTTATATAGCAAGCCACGATTTGCAGGAACCCCTGCGGAAAATTCAAACATTCAGTAAGTACATAACAGAAGCTGAAAACTTTTCAGAAAAAACACAGGGTTATTTCGACCGTATTATTGCAGCGAGCGAACGTATGCAAAACCTGATTGAATCGCTCCTCAATTTTTCTCACACATCTTCAAACGAATTAACATTAGAGCCTTGTAACCTAAATATCATTATCGAAGAGGCAAAAGACAATCTCCAGCTAACTATTAACGAAAAGCAAGCAATAGTTGATTGTGAAAATCTGCCAACAATTTATGGGTCTCATATCCAACTGTCACAGCTTTTTACAAACCTTATAGACAATGCTATTAAATACAGCCGACCGGCAATACAACCCCACATTAAAATTGCTGCATCTGTTGTAAAAGGAGACAAGCTGATACATTTAGCAGCTGATAATAACACGGCATATCATAAAATAACGTTTTCAGACAATGGTATAGGCTTCAAAAAAGAATACGAAAGCAAAATTTTTGAACTTTTTCAGCGCCTGCATGGAAGAAGCGAATTTTCAGGCACAGGCATTGGCCTTGCCATCGTAAAAAAAATTGTAAACAACCACAATGGTTTTATTACAGCAGAAGGGCAAAAGGATATCGGCGCAACATTTACCATATACATGCCCAAAGTGTAACTATCTATAATTTTTATCAGCAAAATCAACAATTAAGTTGGTACTTTACACAAGCGGTATAGCAGCTGCGCTGTTTTTTTATATATTGCTAGATAAACTTTATAAAATGTTCAACAAACTTAAAAACTACAAAAAATTTTTCTTTTTTATCGCTGTACTTTTTGCGGTAACAAGTACATCTGCTCAAAAAGCAACCGGCATTCATTTGCTTAAAACATACCATATTGCAAGTACTAGTGGCTGGGATTATATAGAAGCAAACTATGGCAGCAAGATCTATGTGAGCCATGGTTCGCAGGTAAATATTTTAAATAAAAGCAATGGCGATTCTTCAGATTTTATTGCAAACACAACTGGTGTGCACGGTATTGCTTTTGATGAAGCACAACAGAGAGGTTTTACCAGCAATGGGAGGTTGAACAATGTCACTGTATTTGATGCAAAAACAAATAAAGTAATTACACAAATTCCTACAGGGCAAAATCCCGATGCGATTATGTACGAACCTTTTTCAAAAAAGATAATTACCTGCGATGGTCGTAGTAATACTTTGTCATTATTGGATCCTATTAAAAATATAATGTTGGACAGTGTGAAAGTGGGGGGAAAACCAGAAACGGCAGTGAGTGATGAAAATGGAAAAATTTATGTTAACATAGAAGATAAAAATGAAATTGCGGTAATTGATATGAAAACATTTACAGTGACAGATAAATGGACACTCGCACCGGGCGAAGGGCCAACTGGCTTAGCAATTGATACAAAAACAAAAAGAATTTTCGTAGGCTGCGATAAATTACTTGTAGTAATGGATATTACAAATGGTAAAGTTGTAGATAAAATTGCTATCGGTGATGGTTGCGATGGCGTTGCATTTGACGCTGATACAAAGAACATTTATACATCAAATGGTGAGGGAACGATGAGCGTAATACACGAAGACAACAAGGACAAATTCACTTTAATAGAAACCATTCCTACAAAAA